>USKS01000095.1 GCA_900555345.1 uncultured Eubacteriales bacterium | reverse complement strand
CGTCATGGACATCCGTTCGCCGCTCGCGGGGACCTATCATCTGCGCGCGGACTCGATGGCGGCCTACCAGGACAGCACCTGGACGGCGCTCCCCAAGAGCGCGTATGCGGAGCTTTCCGTGCCGGAGGATGCCTTCCTGTCAGAAACGCAGGAGGCTGTGCGGACACTGGAGATCAAGACCGATATGAAATCGTCCATCTGCTATCTGCCGTACAAGCCCGTCGCACTGCCGGAGGGCATGACGCCGTACTTTGACGCCTATGTGCGCAATTCGCAGCAGGCAACGCAGTATTCCATCGATTTTTCCACCCGTTACCGCTGGTCGGAGACGAGCGGCGACAGCGACTACAGCGCCTTTGTGCGCCGGTATTATCTGGAGCTTCCGGATGACCTGCGTGCGTCGCTTCTGGAGCTTGACGAGGTTCGTTCGCTTCCGCAGGCGTCTGTATCCGGTATCGAGACCTGCACAAAAGCGGTCACTGCGCTCGTTCAAAAAGGGAAGACCTACAGCCTTGAGACTGCACGTGTCCCGTCCGGTGAGGATTTTGTCTACTGGTTTTTGACGCAGAGCGACACAGGCTATTGCGTGCATTTTGCAACGTCGGCGGCGCTCCTGCTGCGCTATTGCGGCCTCCCGGCGCGGTATGTCACCGGGTACACCGTTTCTGCCGCAGAAGGGGAGTGGACGCCCGTTACCGAGGACGATGCGCACGCCTGGGTCGAATACTATGACGGAGCGCAGTGGCTCGTGCTCGATCCCACGCCCGCCGATCTCTCCACGGATACGCCGGAGACCAGTCCGGAGCCGGATACCGCCGAGCCGGAGCCTACGCCGGATGTGCAGCCGGATATCCCGCAGCAGCCGGAAACGCCATCCCCGGCCGTATCCACTTCAAATACCGGGGGACACGATGCACCGCAGACCACAACGGCCCCCGGCAGTGCAGCAGGGAAGTCCGGCGTGTGGCGCACGGTGCTTTTCTGGGTGCTTGGCATCCTTGCCGCCGCTGCGGTGTGGTTCGGATACCGTATTTTGCGGTTGGCGGGACGCAGCACACAGCTCTCACGGGGCAATCTCAACCGTCAGGCGGTCATGCATTTCCGGCATCTGCGGTTTTTGTCGAAGCTGGCAGGATGCGAGGTTCCGCCGGAGCTGGAGGCGCTCGCGCTGAAGGCGAAATTCAGCCAGCACAGGCTGACGCCGCAGGAGCTTGCGCCGCTCAAGGCACACTGCGATGCGCTGACGCACGAGCTGATGCAGGAAAAGCGTCGGGAGGGCGACCCTTTTACATTCTATCATTACATGATCGACCTGAAAGACGGTCCATGCATATACAAACGCGTTTCCGGCTGCGGATCAGGCACGGAGTATATGGCAGTTACCCCCTGGGGAGATCTATATCCCTGCCACCAGTTTGTGGGTGATGAAAAATTCAGGCTCGGTGACGTATGGCACGGCGTTGACAACAAAGCTATTCAGGATGAATTTGAAAGCTGCAATGTATATGCGCGCCCCGAATGCCGCAGCTGCTGGGCAAAGCTTTACTGTTCCGGCGGATGTGCCGCAAATGCCTACCATGCAGCAGGCTCCGTAACCGGCATATATGAATACGGATGTAAGCTTTTCAAAAAGCGCATGGAATGTGCCATAATGCTCGAAGCTTCAAAAGCCGTTGAAGGATCATGAAAAAAACTCCCATATTTGATTTTGTAAAAAAGTACGCCGAAAGCGGCGTTCTGCGTATGCACATGCCCGGGCATAAAGGCATGGGCGAGCTTGGTGCCGAGACTTACGATATAACCGAAATCAGCGGTGCAGATGTGCTTTACCGCTCCGACGGCATTATAAAAGAAAGCGAACAAAACGCATCGGAAATTTTCGGCAGTGCGGCAACGTTATATTCGACAGAAGGTTCGTCGCTTTCGATCAGGGCAATGGTATACCTTGTATCCGTTTATGCCCGTTCATTGGGCAAACGCCCTGTTATTGCAGCGGCGCGCAATGCTCACCGAGCATTTTTTTCGGCAGCGGCAATATCCGATGTTGACGTTGTGTCTGTCTATCCGAAAAGCACGGACACGATCGTTTCCTGCTGCCTCGAGCCGGACGACATAGAGCTGTTTCTGAGCGGCTGCACAACGACCCCGACCGCAGTATATATAACAAGTCCGGATTATCTCGGTAATATTGCCGAGGTTCAAAGCATTGCAAAAATATGCCATAACCACGGCGTGCTTTTGCTTGTAGATAACGCCCACGGCGCCTATCTCCGCTTTTTGCCGAAGGATCAACACCCCATAAGTCTCGGTGCGGATATAGTATGCGATTCCGCACACAAAACGCTTCCTGTTCTGACCGGCGGCGGATATTTGCATATTTCGCGCTCTGCACCGGAGTTTTTTTTCAGCCGCGCAGAGGATGCTATGGCATTTTTTGCCTCTACCTCCCCTTCATATCTGACCCTTTCGTCCCTTGATCTTGCAAACAAATACCTCACGGATAACTACCGCCGGCTGCTCTGCGGTTTTGCCGCTGCAGCAGAAAAAACAAAAAGAATTCTTTGTGAAACGGGCTACACGCTTATTGGCAGTGAGCCGCTGAAGCTGTCAGTTTCCGCCGCAAAATTCGGATATACCGGCACAGAGCTTGCCGATATTCTTCGCAAACACCATAACATAGAATGTGAGTTTGCCGATCCCGACTATATTGTGCTTATGTTGTCACCCGGATTGGGACCCGACTCGCTGACGCGCATTGAAAATGCACTGGGCACAGTTAAAAAACGTCCCGAAAAAGTCATGGGGTCGAGCAGACTTGTCTTTTTACAGCCAAGGAGAAAACTGTCTGTAAGAGAAGCAATGTTTGCACCGTACAAAAACGTGCCCGTAAAAAACGCCGAGGGAATGATTTTTGCATCCGCCGCCATATCATGCCCTCCGGCAATTTCTCCCGTCATTGCCGGAGAAGTGATTGACGAAAACATCATCGGTATACTTGACTACTACAACATTGACACGGTGAATACGGTTCTTTTGTAAAAAGCAGCCCTCTGCGGTGAGACGGTCAATACTCAGCTAACACAAAAGCAATTTAGCTGCCGGTTCGATTCCGTATCGGTTCGGCAGCTTTCAAATCGGTCTGAATAAACAGGTTCTTTGTGTCTGCCCTCATTAAATCATCTCGCCATGAGAGCCTGCTTTTTGCTCCCTTTTCGCTTTTTTTGCAAAATATGTGGAAATCGTCTGCGAAAAGTGGTATAATTACTGTCAGCCGTTATGAAAGCACCGAGCTTTTCGCCGCGGGCTTTTACGGACGGCGTAAAAACTAACCTTAAATACATAATTAATACCGGTGTCATAATACCGAATGATACGGAGTTTCTATGTGGCTTAAAGTTACAAAAACTACTGACAAACGTACCCTTATATGCTTTGCGGCAGCGGCGGTCATTTTTGCGGCTGCGGCAGCGCTTTTGGGCGTTAATATATTTGTATCCGTTGCCGGAGGCATACTTCTTTTTGCCGTTCTCACGTTCAGGCTCGAATTTTCCGACAGTCTGCCCGTATGGATGCGCTTTATTATCCTCTGGCTTCTGACGCTCATACTTTTCGTCCTGATGCAGACCACCATAAGCTGCGGCGTGTTCCTTATAGGACCGCTGAAATTCCTTATGAACGTGGTGATACTTGCGGGTCTTTCCTCCCTTTTGTGGATGGTAACGGGAAACGTTAAAATTTCCATTGCGGTCGTGGCGCTTCTGTGCTACTTCGTGGCAATATCAGACCACCTCGTCGTTCAGGCGAGAAGCTTTGAGATACAGTTCTCCGACCTCAGCGCCATGGGCACGGCGGCGCGCGTCGCCGGCGGTTATGCGTTTACGCTTTCCACCGTCACAAAACTGGGAATCGTTCTCGGCATAGTATTTCTCGCATTTGTAATGCGCACCCGCTTCCCCAGCCACGAAAGAAGCTGGAAGCGCACGGCGTTCTGCCTCGGCTCCATTGCCGCAACGTATCTGTGCGCCGTGATCATATACACCCAGTTCTGCGCCTCATTTATCGGCTATCAGGACAAATACTGGATGTACCGCGGCAGCGAGCGCAACGGCTTTTTGGTAAATATAATATATTCCGCCTCCGCGACAAGAGTGCAGAAGCCCGAAGGATATGACGCTGCCGCTCTTGAAGACGAAGTTGCCGACTATCTCGGAGACGATGCCGACGGCAAGGGCACGCTCAATGAAAGCGAAAAGAAGCCCAATGTCATTGCGATAATGAACGAAACGTTCTCCGATGTGCAGAACATTACAGCATATCTCGGCGGAGAAATGAAGACCGATATTTCAGTCACTCCGTTCCTTGATTCTCTTTCAAACGATGCGCCGAATATTATAAAGGGTCACGCCCTGGCTTCGGTGTACGGCGGCAACACCGCTAACTCCGAGCTTGAATTTCTCACGGGGCAGTCCATACAGTTCATCCCCCGCAACACCGTTGCATACAACCTGTATCTTAATGAGTCAAACACATTCTCTATAGTAAACACTTTCAATAACGCGGGCTACCGCACCATAGGCATGCACCCCGAAAAGCCCATCAACTGGCAGAGGGACAAAATATACAGCTACTACGACTTTGACGAAGTATACTTCATGGACGACTTTACAGACGGTCTCGGCGAGGAAGGCTGGTTCAGAGATCACGTAAGCGACGAAGCTGTATACGACAAGATCATAAGCCTTTTTGAAACAAAAGAAGAAAACGACCCGTTCTTCACCTTTGCCGTTACAATGCAGAACCACGGCGGATTTACTACGGCGGGCTTTGACTATACGGTCAACATCGAGGGATATGAGAACTACACGGGCATACGCGAGTATCTGACGTGCATAAACAACTCCGACAAAGCGCTTGAAAAGCTTATAAAGTATTTCGAGAACGTTGAAGAGGAAACGGTCATCGTATTCTTCGGCGACCATCAGCCCTCGCTTTCAAACATTGCCTCCAAGTTCTACGGTCTTACAGACTCCTCCTCTATTGAGGAGCAGCAGGCAAAATACGCCATTCCCTACTTTTTCTGGGCAAACTACGATATAAGCTGCGACAGAGCCACTCCCCTTACAAGCATCAACTACCTGTCTTCCTGGCTGCTCGACATCGTCGGCGCAGACAAAACAGAGTTTCAGCAGTTTGTAGCAAAGCTCAACACAGAGGTGCCCGTTATCAATGCCATGGGCTGGTACGATAAGGACGGCGTGTTCCACGAATCGACTTATTCCGCACCGGATCTCTCCGATCCCCTTAATCTTTACGCAAAGCTTCAGTACAACGCCATGTACGACACGCAGGGACGCATACCGTCTCTGTTCGGCATAAAAGGTCCGCAGCCGCAGGCAGCAAACAAGAAATAAGCAGCGGAACACCGAAAACTGATTCTCACACAGACATAAAAGGCTTCGCATTTGTTCGAAGCCTTATCTGCTTTCTATGAGCGGCACGCGGCAAGAGTTCGGCGAAAAAGTGTTGAACATAGCGGTAGAGCGCATAATACCGGTGGGTAGAACACTCTCTACAAACAGTAGAGACGGCAAAAAGCGGCGTGGATTGACAGAATGGCAAATGCGTGTTATCCTTATGCATAGGTTCCGAAAGGCAGGTCATAATAATGAGAAAAATTAAGATCGCGGCAGACTCCTCCGCAAATATGCAGACAATGTCCGGAGTGGATTTTGCCGCAGCACCTTTGAAAATAATTACATCAGACAGAGAGTTTACGGACGACGCGTCACTTGATACAGATGAAATGATAAATTATTTCGCCTCATACAAGGGCAAATCCAAAACGTCATGTCCAAGCCCGTCCGACTGGCTCGAAGCCTTTGGTGACGCCGACGATATTTTCTGCATAACGATCACAAGTCATCTTTCCGGCAGTTACAACTCCGCCTGTGCAGCAAAGGAAATATATGAGTCGGAGCACGAGGGCAGCCGCGTTTTCGTTATAGACTCTCTTTCCACGGGCCCCGAAATGGAGCTTATCGCGGAAAAGCTGCGCGAGCTTACAGACAGCGGAAAATCATATGAGGAAATTTGCGCAGAGATCTCCGCATATAAGGAAAAGACAGGGCTTCTCTTTATGCTTGAATCTCTGAAAAATCTTGCCGCAAACGGCAGAGTTTCGCACACGGTGGCAAGGATCGCGGGACTTCTGGGCATACGACTTGTATGCAAGGCAAGTGAATGCGGAGAGATAGAACCGCTGCACAAG
>USKS01000094.1 GCA_900555345.1 uncultured Eubacteriales bacterium | reverse complement strand
TTTTTCACATCACAGAAGTATGCATATAAGCCCGTTTGAGCTTTCGTTGATAATTCTCGAAAGCGTTTCTCCCAGCTTTTCGCGTGACTCGGGCGACAGATGATCAAGCTTTGAGTGCAGTCCGTCGTTTACCATTTCATACAGGCTCTTGCCGAACATATTTGTCTCCCACAGCTTGTGCGGATCATCCTCATACGCCTCCATAAGGTAGCGTATCATCTCCTCGGACTGCTCCTCAGAGCCCACAATGGGATTAATCTCGGTCTCAAGGTCAGCGCGTATGAGATGCACACTGCTTGCACTCGCGCGCAGCTTTACGCCGTATGCGCCCGATTGACGTATCATCTCCGGCTCGCACAGCTTCAGATCGTCTATCTCGGGGGAAACTACGCCGTACCCCTTTTCTTCAAGCTCTGCAATAGCTGCCTCGTATTTCTCATATTCTTTTTTAACCTTTGAGAGGTCCGTAAGCACCGAGACGAGCTCTTTCTGGTCTCTGACCGATATACCCGTAAGATCGCACAGAACGTCGTAAAACAGGCTTTCCGACAGAAGAGTTTCAACCGTGGCTCGCCCGTCCTCAAGGCGCGTTTCCGCAAGTTTCGCGCCCGTGCAGTCCCCCGGCAGAACTTCAGAAAGCTTTGCGGAATACGCTTCTGCAAAAACGGCGGCGTCGCTGAGCGTTCTGACGTTCTTTGCGCACGCCTTTATACTTTCGGTAATAGCCGCTCCTATGGCGTGATCCTGCGGCAGCGCCGATGTCCAGGCGGGCAGGCGAACCTTTATCTCCGTTATGGGAAATTCGTACAACAGCATCTCCAGTATGCTGTCTACGTCATCGCTGTCAAGCTCGGTGCAGTTAACAAGCGCCGTCGGCGCATTGTATTTTCGCTCAAGCTCCAGCGCAAGCTTTTCCGCCTCCTCGGACTCCGGCCTTGCCGTATTAAGAATGACAGCAAAGGGCTTTCCGATCGCGGTCAGTTCATCGGCGGCGCGCTTCTCTGCTTCTTCAAAGCTTTCACGTGGTATCTCGCCGAAGCTGCCGTCGGACGTTACAAGCATTGCCACGGTACAGTGCTCTTTTATAACGCGCTCCGTTCCCTGTCTCGCCGCCTCTTCAAATGTCATAGGCTCCTTTGCCCACGGCACGCTTACCATGCGGCTTTCGCCTTCTTCGGTGGCTCCCAGTGCCTCCGGCACAAGGAAGCCCACGCAGTCTATCATTCTGAGGCGCATTTCGGCTGCCTCGCCGAAGGATACTGTGACTGCTTCGTCGGGAACGAATTTCGGTTCCGCCGTCATGACGGTCTTTCCCGCGGCGCTTTGCGGAAGCTCGTCGGTCGCGCGCTTTTTGTCATATTCTCCGGCGATATTGGGTATTACGGAAGTCTCCATAAACCTTTTGATAAATGTGGACTTTCCGCAGCGCACAGGTCCCACAACGCCTATGTATATATCCCCGCCGCTTCTTTTGGCAATGTCGGAATATATTTCTCTTGACTCCATATTTGTCCCTCCGTATGGTGTTCGTTGATACATTTATATTCCGGCGGGACAAATTTATGCAAAGAGAAAACTGGGCAAGGCGCTTATGCAGCAAAAAATCTCAGACATACAAAAAAGCCGCCGTGCGGCGGCTTTTTTATTGTACTGTTCGTGTCAGTCGATTTCGTCGGTCTCGGGAGCTGTAGTATCGTCAGCGGGCACGGTAGTATCCTCGTTGGGGTCTGTCGTTACAACAGCGTCTGTATCCTGCCTTGCGCGCTTGCCGGAAGTATATGTAAATACGATAGCGTCGCCGTCATAGATAGGAGTGTTGCTCTGACGTCCGTCACTTGACTTTTCGCCGTTAACGGTAGCTTCCCAGAAATCGTAATAACCCATCTCGGAGTCGGTCTTATCCTTCTCTGTGCGGTCAAAAACGGTAGCGATATATGTGCGGTCCTTGGAAAGCTCATAATCCTTCTCATACTTTTTGAGGACCTGCTCTGCTGCCTGAAGCACCGTGGGAGGATTGCTTCTTGTGCCCTCAACGGTGATCTCATCGGCGAGAAGTTCTTCATACTCAACATTTTCTTCGTCAGCAGAAGGCTCGCCCTTGGGCGCCTGGAACTTGATTGTTACAGTGCTCTTTACTTTGTCGTTTTTGCCGCAGCTCGCAATTACGGGCAAAAGAAGAACTACAGCCATTATAACGCAAAGAATACCAAGCTTTTTAGTTTTCATTATAATTACCTCCGAATAATTTCTAAGGTAAGTATAGCGCATAGCTCACAATTTGTCAAGAAGTATGGAATTTGTTTTCAATGATGTTAAAATAAGTTACAAATGGGTCACAGGCAGATAATAAGTGATATAAGCTGCACAAACAGAACTGCCTGCAGCACGATCAAGAGAAGCGCGGCGATCGAAAGAGAGCGCCGTCCCGCCTTAATGAACATAACTGTCATGAACGCCGCGGCAGCCGCTGCAATGCAAATGATCTCCGCCAAAAGCAGCCACATCATGCCGTATATAAGTTTATATTCAAGCATCAGGAAAACACAGAGCGCCGCTGCACATATAACAGCCTTCACTCTGCTTGCGGCGCACGGTAAGAATATAGCGCAGTACAGCAGTATTCCCGCGCACAAAAGGCGCACCGCATGAAAAAGTGCATAGATAAACACGGGGGGAAACAGTCCTCTGTGCGCGTACGAGCCAAGCGGCGGGCAGGCTTCTTTTGTAAATATCCTTATTACGAGACCCGCGCACAGAAGCGCCGCGCATATAAGAACTTCCGCTTTCGGTATTTCCCGCAGATACGCGCCGAAAGACGCCGCCCGCAGGCGCAGCTTTTCCAACATAAAAATCACCTCACAAATCTATATGAGGTGATTTTTATTTTATTACTTTTGTTTATTTGTGATAATGCGTTGTGCAGAAGCTGTTGAACTGATAAACGCTGCTGCTTCTGCCCACATAAGTGCCCTCGGGAATTGAGAAATAGAAGTACGGGAAGCCCTCGTACGTGGGGAATCCCAGCGAAGGATCGTGATCGCGGTACACATACTGCGCGTCCGTAATGACGATCTGTTTTGCAAAGCTTCTGCTCTCGTTTCGCACAAGCGCGACCTTTTTGAGGTTGCCCTCGGGACAGCCGTCGGAGGCAACGCCGCCGGTGACCTTATCGTAATCCACAAGAACGTGCACATCGCAGGTCTGTGTGGGCACGGTGTCCGAGGTGAACCAGCCGGTCTCCGCTCTGCTGCCGCGGGGATCGTAGCTGCACGCCTCACCGAGAAGCATGCCGGAATCCTTGCAGTAGGTAGCTTTCACTATATTGTCGGAATAGGTGAACTTTTTGATCTCCTCGCCGTTTGCGCTTGCGCGCGCACCGATCTTCTCCTGCAGCTTTGTCATGACAGTATCCCAGACTGTGATCGCGGGATTGCGGGCAAAATCGGAGAGTGCCTGGTTCATGTCGTAACCGAACCAGCAACCGCAGACGTAGTAAGGCGTGTAGCCTATGAACGTACGGTCAAAGTCGCTTGAAGTCGTACCGGTCTTACCTGCAACGTCAACATACTGGTCAACGGTGACAGCAGTCGCGGTACCGCTTGAAACAACGTTTTCCATCATCATGGTCATAATGGACGCCGCTTCTTCGCTTATGGCGATCTCGTAATCGGGCGTATTTTCAAGTATAAGGTTGCCTTCGCTGTCGCGTACTTCGGTCCAGAGGCGTGATTTGGAATAAACGCCGTCGTTGGGGAAGATCGTATATCCCGCAGTAAGCTCCCAAAGGGTTATACCGTAAGAAAACTGACCGAGCGCAAGAGGCGCGGGGGATTTGTCCGTAACGACCTGTCCGCCTGCCGTTGTATACGACTCTATGATATTCTTCATGTTCAGAATGTTGGAAAGAAAATCAAAGGAGTAGTCAAGGGTGACGTCGTTTATGATCTTTACGGCGCATGTGTTGACGGAGCGGCGGATCGCGTCCTGAACCGTGGTGTATCCGTTATAGATATCCGGCAGGTTGTGAGGCCAGATAGTGCCGTCGTTTTTTGTTATAACCGGGCAGTCGTCGTAGACTGTGCCCATGGTTATGGTACCCGTATCAATACCGGGACCGTATACGGAAAGGGGCTTTATACTTGATCCGCAGGGGCGCTTTGCCTGTGTCGCGCGGTTGAGTATACGGTTCTGCGTTTTTTCGCCGCGTCCGCCCGCGAGACCGAGCACATCGCCTGTATAGGGGTCGATAATTATCATTGAGCTTTCGGGCTGCAGTCCGTCGCTCACATAGGGGAAATACGTTTCGTCGTTGACATATACCTCATCTATTACGGACTGTACCTCCGGATCCATGCAGGTATATATCTGCAGACCGCCCGTGTAGATCATAAGGCTTGCTACATAGTCGGAATAGCTGTACTTCTCCTTCAGGGCGTTCTTTACGTCAAGAATAACGGCATCCGTGTACCAGGAGTTTATAGCGGAAGTTTTCCCGTCCGATGTGCCGTCGTCCTCTTTTTTCCCCGCGAGAACAAGATCGGTATCCCAAGCCTCGTCAAACTCGGACTCGGATATTTTTCCCTGCTGCCACATAGTGTAAAGCACGGTTCTGCGGCGCGCGCGGTTGCCGACTTCTTCCTCTTTGCCGTCGGCGTCCTCTTTGTAGAATATATCGTGGCGCAGCGGCTCATACTGCGACGGGTTCTTGACAATGCCCGCAAGAGCCGCGCATTCCGTCAGCGACAGATCGGCAACATCCTTGTCAAAATAGAAGTTTGAAGCTGCCTGGACGCCGTAACAGTTGTTGCCCAGGAACACGATGTTCATGTACATTTCAAGGATCTCTTCCTTGCTCATGTCCTTTTCGAGCTTCAGCGCACGGAATATTTCCTGCACCTTTCGCTGTATAGTGTTCTGATTGTCACCCGTCAGGTTTTTCACAAGCTGCTGGGTGATGGTCGAGCCGCCGAAGCTGCCGTCACCGAAGAAGTACATGACAACCGCTTTGCCGGTTCTCAGCCAGTCAACGCCGTTATGCTCCTTAAAACGCTTATCCTCAACGCAGATAAACGCCTCTTTAAGCGCGTCGGGAATATTGTCATATGAGACCCATATGCTGTTGTCCGTGCTGTACAGACGCTGATCCTCGATCTCCACCGGAGTTCCGTTCTGGTTTATACGGTCGTCCTCTGTTTCGTATTCGTTATAATAGATACGGGTGGTCTTGTCGGAGCTTGCCGTTACAAACAGCGAGGAATCTATATTGGGGTCAATATAATTCTTTATATAGATGCAGAACACAGTTCCGATAATAACCGCGCAAAGAGTACCCACCAAAAGCAGGGTCATAAGAACGTTTGCAACGTATGAAAGCACGCGAAGCGTTATTTTGCCCGCTTTTTTCAGATTCTCGCGCGTTTTTTCACTCATTATGGGCTTTTTCTCGCCCGTTTCGGGCGTTTTATCGCCCGCGGCAGGCTTTTTGCCGCCCAAAAGAGGTCTTTTCACGCTCGCAAGAGGCTTGTTTTCGCCCGCAGGCTTGTTTCTATTTACGCTGTCGGACATATGCTCCTCCTTGACAGAAACTTATTAAAAGATTATATACCTTAATTGTTAACTGAATGTAAACCGGAAAGAAATTATGCTTTCGCGGCGCTTTTTACCACAACTGCGTCGTCTCCGAGAATTTCTCGCAGCTCTCCGATCGTGAAATCGTCCACTCTCGCGCCCGCCCCCGTCATGTGCGACGCGGTTTTTGCCGCAGCGTCGTATACTGTCACGGGGACATTGCCGCGGAAGATCGAAATAAACGCTTGGGCTCTGCGAAGCTCATTGCTTTCCATTGACGGGACCTTGAGATACAGTCTTGCGTTCGCACCTTGGGAGGGAGTGCTTTGCGCGTCTGCGTATTCCCTGCCCGCGCTTTCCCGCACGGCGGATGCGCTTACGGCTCTGCCCGCAGCGCCGTACACTCTGCCGCCGTTTGCCGTTACCGGCACAGCCGGCTCCTCGCCGTTACGAGACAGGCGAACGGCGGAGGACATAAGAATTTTTACATCCTCTTCGTCGCGCTTTGAAAGCTTGCCGACAACGCACACAGCCTCGTCCTTTGTCAGAAGATGGCCGTACTCGGCGAGCACATCGGGAAAAACGATGACTTCAACGGCGCTGCCCTCGGCACCCTCAAGGGAAACAAATGCCATGGGCTTGTCCGCTTTGGTCATTTTATTTGTCCGCTGACTTATAATACCACAGACTTTGACTGTGTCTTTTTCCTTATACTTTCCGCCGCCCGCGTT
>USKS01000093.1 GCA_900555345.1 uncultured Eubacteriales bacterium | reverse complement strand
CTTTGATAAAAACTAAAGTCCTGCAGTTTCAGAACTTCGGCGGGAAGACGAGCGGGTGCGGACGATGTATGCGCGGTGGGCACGGGAGAAACGGTAGATGAGCGGCGGCGGGGCAAGGGACGGTGGGTGCAGGCGGACGCAGGTGCGGCGGGGTGCGGGTACGGGCGATGAGGGCGCGGGGTGAGCGTCGATGGCAGGCAACACGGCGCGTGGGGTGAACGGGCGGGCACGGCGGGGTGTGTGCGCGGGCGCGGGCGTAACGGCGGGCGCGGAGGATGTGTATGTGGCGGGTGCAGACGGACGAGCCTTGCGGCGGGGTAATCAGCGGGTGGGACGGACGAACCTTGCGACGGGTGAGCGGCAGGACGAGAGACGGATGGCGTGGGGGAAAGGCGGGCGAGTGGGGCATCGGGTCGGTCATACGGTGTAGCAGCGGATGAGCGACGGGGTCGCGGGGAGACAAACGAGTGCGGCGGGTGCGGGGCGCGGAGCCCCGCTATGCCGTTTTCCCGAGCGTCTCTCAGTGTCCGCCCGCGACGCTCATGTCGTATTGCTCCGCCATGCGGTTCCAGGTTATGCGGTCGATCCTGCCCGTCACGCCGAGACCGTTTGCGATCTGAAACGCTCTGACGGCGCGCGCCGTGGCGTCGTCATAATACCCGCCCGGCGGTATGTATGCGTACGAATCGTAAAACAGGCGAAGGTCGTTCAGTATCAGCTGCACAAACAAGCTCAGCTGACTGCGATCGCCCTTGCCGAGCGAAAAATCCGCCTGCGTCGGAAAGGGGGTTATCCCCCGCGCCGTCGAATACAGTTCTCTGTAAAGATTGTACTCATCATTCAGCGACTGCCATGTGTTAAAGCCCACGCTCTTATCGGCGGGCAGCTCACGTTCGCTTTGGTATCTTGCAACGGCTTTCGCCGTAGCGTCACCGTAGATGCCGTCAACGGCAACGATAAGGTGCGGTGCCCCCGAGTGCTTTCCTATATATGAAAGCATGCGTTGAAGCTGCAATACAAACGGACGTGGGTCTTCCATGTTATAATAATCGAACAACAGCCGTACATCTCCTTTCGCCTTTTTACTTACTGCGCTGTGCAACGTACTGACCCTGTGACGCCTGCGAGCCCTCGACTATCGCGCGGTACGTCTCCGTCAGCGAATTGTAGGTGTTGAAGCCGACGATGCCCGTGGGGTCAAGGCCGAACAGGTTCTGGTACTCAATAACGGCGGAGCGCGTCGCCGGTCCGAAGATGCCGTCAACCGTAAGCTTCGGTATCTGTGTGTAGACATCGGATATCCTGTTCAGATACTCCTGCAGGCGCTCCACCTCCGCGCCCGTGCTGCCTATGCGCACGGCAAAGCCGGGGTACGGCGCGGTCGTGGCTGAGAAATACTCATCTCCGAGACTTTGCAGAAGGCTCTGATATGTTCTGTAAAGCTTCTCCCATGTGGCAGTATCAACGGTTCCGTTTTCGGGAAGACCGTATTCGCGCTGAAACGATCTCACCGACTGCTCGGTATCCCCGCCGAAAATACCGTCTATTTCAACGGAATACACGGCAGGGTCGAAAACGGAGACAAAGCGCAAAAAATACTGCAGCTCCCTGACGCCCACACCCCGGGAGCCGAGGGACAGTACCGTGTCGAACAGCTGAGTCACGTCCTCAAGGGGAATGCCCTCGGAGTCAAGGTCGGACAGGCTTTTCACCCCGCCGTATATTCGCAGGATGGCGTACCAGGTGCTTTTATCTATCGCGCCGGTCACAGGCAGGGAGAAAATACGCTGAAATTCGCTGACGGCGTCAGCCGTGTCATCGGCATATATGCCGTCAAGCTCCCGTATCTTCGGTATGGCGGGGTAGTTTTTGGAAATGCGGTTCAGCCGCACCTGCATGAACCGCACATCGTTTCCCGAGGAGCCGCGCTCAAGAATGCGTCCGGGATAGCTGCGGGAGACACCCGCAACCGGCGCGTTTCTCACAAGCTCAATGTCGTCGCCGTAGTAGTATTTCAGTATTTCAAAGGGAGTGCGCCCTTCGTTTGCGAGAGAAACGCTGCCCCATTGACTCATACCGCCGCAGGTGACTGTCGTACCGTTGCAGTACAGAGAAAACAGGGGCTCCACCGAGTTTTCGCGGCGTATGTATGTGTCGAAAAGTTCGTCAACGAGGTCGTTTATGTTTTCAAAAATGTCTCTGCCGTATATAAACGACTGATCAATTGCCGTGGAATTCGTAATATCGAAATCGTATCCTCGGGACGGATAGTATTCGGTGTAAATGCGGTTGAGGGCGAACGTCGTCTGTGCGATGATGTTTGCCCGCAGAGCGTTTTCGGGCCATGTGGGATATATTTCGCTTGAGGCAACGTTTTTTATGTAGTCGGTGAACGGCACGGTAACGTTGCGCGCGTCGGAATCGGGAGGTCCCAGGTGTACCGTAATACTTTCGGGGATATAGGGCAGTATGAGCTGCTGCCCCTCGGCGGCTTTGGCGCCGTAGCCGTTATTCATCATACGCCGCCCCTTTCATGTCGCCTGGGACACCGTCGCCGCGGTCACCGCTTACGGAGGCATCACCGGGGTCAATCGCGGCGGAGGCAATTTCCTCCGGATTTGCAATGCCGTATTCTTGCCCCGCCGCGGCGTCCTCCTTTTTTGCGTCTGCGCGCAGATTCATATACCCGGAGGCTTCGTCTATGACAAGCTCGGGGGGATTGACCTTTTCGGGCATGAGTCCGTCGTTCGGTAAAAGATTTATTGCCTGCGTTGAAACGATCCCGTCAAAAACAGGTATCCCCAGCCCCTCAACGGAGTAGTATCCGTCCTTATATACCGCTATATTGTATGTGGCGTACGGCTTGCCGCTCCCGGGAGACTGGGACAGCGTGCGGGACGGCGCGGGGAGCGGCACCGTTTCGGTAAGTCCCGAGGTGTCTGTTCTCAGCGTCCGTATGACCGAGCTCGGAGCGCCGTTTACGAGCGGATCGCTCAGCACCGTCACCACTGCGTCCTTTATGGGGAAAGCTCCCCCTGCGGAGGTGACTCTTATTTGCAGATATCCCGTACCCTCTGCGGGCATCGTGTCTGTCATTTTTTCGTCCATATGTAAATCCTTTCAAAAAACACACCGCTGCGGCTTGATATTTTCGTTACATACTATGCGCCGCCGCAAAGCGCTGCCACAACGCAGGCGCAGCAAAGCACCGCGAGAGACAGATTTGCGCCGTATTTCAGCTGGACTGCGGCGCTCGCCGCGCAAAGCGCCGCGGCACATACGGCAGAGACAACTTTCCCGATCCGCGCGGCGGTATCGGGCAGAAACAGCATCTCAAGCAGCGCGGACAGCGCCCCGCCGCCGTCAAATCCGGGCAGGGGCAAAAGATTTATGATCGAAAAGCCCGCGCTGTACACGGCGAAAAAGTAAAAGCGTGAAAATATAAGCGCGGACAGCGCCCCGACAGCCGGACCCGAAAGGCAGAGCAGCAGCCGCTTTTTAGGATCGGCGCCGCCGTCTCTGTATACTATTCGTATACCTGTACGCCCTGCCTCAAGGTGCGGCACGCCCAACCTGAGAACGGCGGCGCAGATGATATGCGCCGCCTCGTGAGTGAGCATTGCCGAAAAAAGCGCCGCCGGATGCGGCGACGCGGCGGCGCACAGTATGAAAACGGCAAAAGCTGCCAAAGCACGACTCCCCTATCTTTCGTAAAATCCGAAAAACTCTGCCATAGCCTCGGAAAAATAGTCCCAGAAGCCTTTAGGTTCAAGCTTTTCGGGCGGGGTAAACGTTATGGCGGCAGGAACATAGTCGGAGGAAAGGCTGTCTGTCGGGCGAATGTCTCCCGAGAAAAAAGAAAAATGTATCAGCGAGAGCGCGCAGACGGCGGCGCATATGGGCGCGGCGATGCGTGCGCAGGTGCCGCGTCGTCCGCCGCCTTGCCGATCTGCGGCACGTGAGGGATGCGTGCTGCTCTGTGCGTGTGAGGAGTGCGCGCCGCCGCATGAGTGCATGGCGTTTGCATCTCCGTGTACTGCGCGCA
This sequence comes from uncultured Eubacteriales bacterium, assembly GCA_900555345.1. The sequence continues at coordinate 2,254 of USKS01000093.1, read as the reverse complement.
CATTGCCGTATGAGCTATGCGCTGCGCCGCGCGGGTACAGGCTGTTCTCTGACATATCCTGCGCCTTGCCGTACCTTGGTGCCGTGCGCGATCCCCCTCTGCCGCAGCGGAGCATTTCATTTTTGCCGTCGGCGGTATGTACGGGCGCGGCTGCCTGCGGGCAGACGGCTGCGCTCCGTCGGTTTTCCTCTCGTATATCGGTATATATGATGTTTCCTCCGCGCTCCGCGCTGCCGAGTCCTGCGTCGTCTGTGCCGCCGAAGCATATTTCATGTTTGTGAGCCGCATTGTATTTTTCTGTGTTTTTATCTTTCATAATGCTGCTGCCCCCGCGTTTCTTTGAATATACCGCCGCGCCGCGGCGTATCGGTATAATATATGGCGGCACGGTTTGTATAATTACAAAATCCGATATATTTATGCGGTGCCGTGCGGTCATTAAAATCCGCCCTCCGTCATATTATTACTACAAATAATTTGTCCCGCCCGGCGGGACGGTCGAAAGGTGGAAACTGCATATATGGAAAAAATCAAAGGTGCGCCGGACGGTCTTCTCAGAGGGATCGAATTTGACATGGGCGCCTCAGGCGATTGCTCCGGAGAGATCGTTATGCCGGACTATTATCCGGAGATACGCAAAGTCGTAAGCGTAAGCGCCAGGGCTCTGCCCGACTCAAAGTTTGTGTCCGACAAAAACCTTGAGTACGGCGGAACGGTCAGCTTCAATGTTTTGTATATCGGTGACGACGGAGCGCTCAGCTGCGTTTCTGCATCGCCCGAGTATTCTTTCACCCAGACTCTGCCCGCGGAGGTGCCGGGTGCTTCCGTTTGGATAGACACATGTGCCGAAGCGCCGCAGTGCCGTGTGCTTGCGCCGAGAAAGCTGTCTCTGCGTGCGAGGCTGCGCACGCGTATATGCGCCGACAGCAGCACGCCGTATGCTTTTTCCGCGGCGGACGCCGCGGGGGATGCGGCAGACGGCGAATGCGCCGCCACTCTCGAAAAGCACTGCAGAAGCGTTCCGACCGTCATGCGCTGCAGAACGTCGTTTACGGGCAGCACCTCGGGGACGGTGAACGCGGGGGCGGGCGCAAAGCCCGTGATGTGCGACGGCTGCGTTGCGCCGCATACGGTGACGGCCTCTGCCGACAGGATAACGGTAAAGGGAAACATAATCGTTCATCTTCTTGCGCTTGAAGAGGACGGCACATACACCTGCAGCCGCAGCGCCGTTCCCTTTGAAGAGGAGATACCTGCCGACGGCGCAAGAGACGGAGACATTTCGAGTGCCTGGGGGCGCGCGGCTTCGGTCGGCATCAGCCGCACGGACGCGGGGCTGTGCGCCGATATAGAATACGATATTGACGCGGAGTGGTGCAGACCCGGCGAGGTCATTCTCTGCGACGATGCGTATTCGACTGAGTACAAAACGGAGCTTGGACGCACAGATGCGGAGGTCATATCCATGCTGTGCTGCGCCGCGGGCAGCGTGGGCGTCTCCGGAGAGATCGCGAAAAGCAAGGCGGGCGAGCCGCAGGCGTATGTTGTTGATACGGCTGCTGTGCCGCGCATCGAAAAGGCTGAGTTCTCCGGAGGCAGAGCCGTGTTCTCCGGCGCGGCGGATGTCAAGGTGTATATTGCGCACAGCGGCGAGGTCGACTGTGAGGATGTGAGCCTGCCGTTTAAATTTGAGGCGGCACTGTCGGGGGATGCGGAGCATGCCGACAGCATACCGTCCGGCGAGTGCGTATGGTCGGCGCACGCCGAAGTCACGGATATCCGAGCAAGAGTCGACGGAGGAAAGGTGACTGTAAGCGCGGATCTGTTTGCCAGCGCCGAGGCAGCAAGAAAAACGCATTTCGAGCCGGTGTGTGAGGCTGTTATCGGCGACAGAAGGCCGGACGGCGGCGAGTGCTGCATACGCGTTTGCTATCCGCGCGGCGGCGAAAGCGTTTGGGAGGTGGCAAAGCGCTGCGGCGCCTCTCTCTCCGAAGTCGAGCGCATAAACAAGGTCACGGGCGACAGCCTGTGCGACGGCTCTCCGCTTATAGTGAAATAGGCCGCGCCCCGCAAGGAAAACGGTATAGCGGGGCTCCGCGCCCCGCACCCCGACATGAGGGGGATAAATATGTGGGGCGCTGCCCCACACCCCGACCATGGGAAAAGGAATATATACTAGGCTCCGCCTCCGAACCATTGTATATGGGGCTTCGCCCCAAACCCCACTCGAGGACTTTTTTGGGAAAAAGTCCCC
>USKS01000092.1 GCA_900555345.1 uncultured Eubacteriales bacterium | reverse complement strand
CGCTCCGGCTGTTTGCCGTGACCCTGCTCGGCGCCATCCCGCTGGGGCTTCTCATCTGCATCGGCTCCATGTCCCGCTTCAAGCCGCTCTCGTGGCTGTTGCGGGGCATCATCTGGATCGTCCGCGGATCGCCGCTGATGATCCAGCTTATCATTATCTTCTATTTTCCCGGCATGGTGTTCGGCAACAACATCTGGGGGACGGGCGAGGCGGGACGCTTCACGGCGGCGGCGGGGGCGTTTATTTTCAACTACGCGTGCTATTTCGCGGAAATATACCGCGGCGGCATACAGAGCGTGCCCGTAGGTCAGACCGAGGCGGGACTGGTGCTCGGCATGTCGGGTCCGCAGATATTTTTCAAGGTAACGCTTCTGCAGATGATAAAGCGGATAGTTCCGCCCATGTCAAACGAGATAATAACGCTTGTAAAGGATACGTCCCTTGCGCGTATAATCGCCCTTCAGGAGATAATCTGGGCGGGTCAGGCGTTTACAAAGGGCTCGCACGGTATCAAGGGCGCTATATGGCCGCTGTTTTTTACGGGCATATATTATCTTTTGTTCAGCGGAGTGCTTACGGTGCTGTTTTCAAAGCTGGAAAAGCGTCTGTCGTATTTCAAAGCATGAGGAGGCGGGAAAATGTCTGTTCTTGAAGTTAAAAATATTTGCAAAAGCTTCGGCCGCACCGAAGTGCTCAAGGGTATAAGCTTCTGCGTGGAAAAAGGCGAGGTGCTGACTATCCTCGGCTCGTCCGGCAGCGGAAAAACAACGCTGCTGCGCTGCCTCAATTTTCTCGAAACTCCCACCTCCGGCGAAATTGCCGTAAACGGAGAGACACTGTTTTCGTCAAATGCAAAAAATAAGGTCAGTGACGCGCAGGCGCGCGAAAACAGACTGCATTTCGGTCTTGTTTTTCAGTCGTTCAACCTGTTTCCGCAGTATTCCGTCCTCGGCAACCTCTGCCTTGCGGCACGCCTGCGCGCTAAGGAAGAAATGAAGCTTGGATACGGAAAATACAGCGGCTACGGCAGTAAAAAAGAGGCGTACGCAGCAATAGAGAAAGAAGCGCTTGAAATTCTTGAAAGCGTGGGACTGTCCTCAAAGCGGGACGCATATCCGTGTCAGCTTTCGGGCGGACAGCAGCAAAGGGTCGCCATTGCAAGAGCACTTATGCTGTCTCCCGACGTACTGTGCTTTGACGAGCCCACGAGCGCTCTTGATCCGGAGCTTACCGGAGAGGTGCTTTCTGTCATAAAGGAGCTTGCAAGCAGGAATACCACCATGATCATCGTCACTCACGAAATGGCGTTTGCGAGAGAGGTATCGGATAAGATCATATTTATGGATGACGGAGTTATTGCCGCGTCCGGCGGGCCTGAGGAAATATTCTCCGGCGAGGGCGGAGAGCGGCTCAATAAGTTTATTTCCGCAATGTCAAAGCAGTGATGCGGCGGCAGCGGTCCGCAAAAGCTTGCGCGGACTGCTGACCCTGCTGCGTATAACCATATGTAATAATCCCCTCGGCTGCTTGTGCGGGCGAGGGGATTACATTTTATATACGGAACGGCATAGCATCCGTGCAGCTGCGTATTCCGCCGAGCGGCTTGACAAATGAATGCGAATTTGATATAGTGTGACCGGCAGCGATATTGTCATTTGCGGATACGCCGTGCAGACTTTGAGCTGCGGTGCGCCCGCCGACAGTCGCTGCTTTTTCTGCGAATTTCGGCTTTTCGGAGAATCGCGGATGTTTCACTTGACTTGCAGCCGAATCTGTGGTAGCATTATTTTCGATGAACGGAGTATCATGCGTGAAGGTCACTACACGACCGGATCCAACTTGGTATTTTCCGTTCATCTTCTTTTATTTTGCATATTCTTTTACACTGTCCATACCCGACTTATACCGCTGAAAAACGGCGGTATAAGTCGGACATAAATTTTTCTGAAATTTTTCTCAAAAACTATTGACATATATATGAGTCGTTGCTATAATGAACACATGAACAGTTATTCATATGTTTGCCGAAACCGAAACGAAAGGAAATGTACAATGAGCGCCGAACATTCAGACGATTTTGAAAACGTCCGCCGATCCATGCCGGACGACGAAACTCTCTACGACCTCGCCGAACTGTACAAGATTTTCGGAGACACGACACGCGTAAAGATTTTGTACATTCTTTTTACGGGCGAGATGTGCGTGCAGCACATTTCCGAAATGCTTGCGGTATCCCAGTCGGCAGTGTCCCATCAGCTGCGCATCCTCAAAGGCGCGCGCCTCGTGCGGTTCCGCCGCGAGGGAAAGACCGTATACTATTCGCTGGCGGACGACCATGTGCGCGAGATAATTGAGTGCGGCATGGAACACATTCTTGAGTAAATAATTTTCGGAGGATATAGAAATGATCAGAACATTCAAACTCACAGACCTTGATTGCCCCGTTTGCGCGGGCAAAGTGCAGGACGCGGTTGCCGCGATCGACGGCGTTAAGAGCGCAAGAGTTGATTTTCTCGTTCTTAAGCTGACCATCGAAGCCGAGGAGAAGGATTTCCCCAAGATCCTCAAGGCAGCGAGAAAAGCAGTCAGAAGCGTTGAGCCCGACTGCGATATCGAAGAAGAATAAACCTGCTATCCGCCTGCCGCACTGTCGTTTTTGCCGCAGTGCGGCAGAATTCGGGAGTTTTTATGAAAAAGAAACTGAAATTTACAAAAACGCAGAAAAAGCGTCTTATATCAATAGCGTCGGGTGCGGCGCTGTTTGCCGCCGGCGGCATATGCAGACTTCTGAAGCTGGAGCTCTGCAGTGATATACTGTTTGCCGCCGCGGGACTTGCGGCGGGACTCATGTGCATAGTCAGAGCGTTTCGCGGCATTGCCCACGGCACGTTCTTTGACGAGAACACGCTTATGACGATCGCGGCGGTCGGCGCGGTCTGCCTCGGCGAATATCCTGAGTGCGCGGCGGTCATGATACTGTACCAGGTCGGAGAGCTGTTCCAGTCTGTGGCTGTAGGCCGCTCCCGCAAAGCAATAAGCGAGCTCAGCAGCCTTTGCCCGGACAGCGCACGCGTCAGACAATCGGACGGCACCTTTGCCGATGTGCCCGCGACCGAGGTGAATATCGGCGACGTGATACAGATACGCGCGGGCGAGAGGATCCCTGCCGACTGCACCATATGCGAGGGCAGCACCAGCGTTGATACCTCTCCCGTAACAGGCGAGAGCGTCCCCAGAGACGCCGCCGAGGGAGATGTTATATACTCGGGCTGTATAAACCAGAGCGGCACCGTGCTTGCAAAAGTCGAAAAGCGCGCCGAGGACAGCGCCGCGGGCAGGATACTCAAGCTCACCGAGACCGCGGGCGACCGCAAAACACGCTCCGAGGCGTTTATCACCCGCTTCGCAAAGGTCTATACGCCCGCAGTCGCAATAATCGCGGCGGCGCTTGCACTGCTTGTGCCGTTGTTCATACAGCTTTTCGGCGGCAAGCCTTTCGGCGAGACCTTCCCGGACTGGAGCCGCAGAGCGCTTTCCATGCTCGTCATATCCTGCCCCTGCGCGCTTGTGATCTCCGTTCCGCTCGGCTATTTCTGCGGACTCGGCAACGCGTCGAAGAAAGGTATACTTATAAAGGGCAGCACATTTGTGGATACGCTTGCGGCGGTCGACACTGCCGTGTTTGATAAAACGGGCACACTTACCGAGGGTATGCTGAAGGTTGAAAAGACGGAAGTCTGCGGCGATATGGATTCGGAAAAGCTTCTGTGTCTTGCAGCCGGAGCAGAGCAGACCTCATCGCACCCCATAGCCAAAGCTATATGCGCAGCGGCAGGCGATATTCCCGAGGCGTCCGGTATTACGGAAAAATCAGGAGTCGGCGTTGAAGCCGATGTTGACGGAGTGCGCGTCTGCGTCCGCAGACCTGAGACGAAGGTCGAAGGCACTGCCGTTGAGGTAACGGTAGACGGTAAGATTGCCGGAATGATCTATCTTGCCGATACGATAAAGCCCAGCACTGTTCCCGCTCTCAGACGTCTGAAAGAGGAGGGCATAGGCAGCCTCGTAATGCTGACGGGCGACAACGCCGCGGCAGCCGAAAAGGTTGCGGCAGAGGTCGGCATCGACAAGGTGTATGCTTCACTCATGCCCGAGGATAAGTATGAAAAGATAGAAGAGCTTTGCAATGACGGCTGCGTTATGTACGCGGGCGACGGCATAAACGACTCTCCCTCACTTGCCCGCGCCGACGTGGGAGTTGCCATGGGCGCTCTGGGCAGCGGAGCCGCGATAGAGGCGGCGGACGTTGTTCTTATGAGCAGCGATATGACAAAGCTTGCAGACGCAAAGCATCTGTCGAAGCGCACGGTGCGCACGGTAAAGGCAAATATCATAATGTCCCTTGCGGTAAAAGCAGCGGTGCTTGTCCTTGCCGCACTTGATATTGTCGGCATGTGGGCGGCAGTCGCTGCGGATGTGGGTGTCTGCATCGTATGCGTCAGCAATTCCATGCGCCTTCTCAGAAAATAAAGCAAACACCCCCGCGCTCTGCACGGGGGTGTTTTGTATAAGTCGGAAGGAAGTCGCGGCGGCGCCGAGGCACCGCTATATTCGGCAAATGCATAACGCGATAATATGCAATTGCCGAAATCAATTGCTGCCTGCAATGAGCGCCGTGCGCTCGGTTTTGTCGGGCTTGTATTCCTTGAAATCCGTGCCCGCACGGTGAATAAGCAGACCGTCCGTGCCGTCATCGGGATAATTTACATCTTCGCTTATGAGAAACAGCCTAAGCTCCGTGTCGTCGGTAATGTCGATATTCTCAAAAGAGAGCTTCACATAGTTGTATATGTACTTTTCGCGAAAATCAAGTATCTTGCCTCGCGCGAGCACATTGCCGTCAGCGTCCCGCAGCTCCCACGCGTAATTATCGGGGTCGCTGCCGAGAAGATAACGGTTCGGAACACTGTCGTTGTAGCGCGCGGTTATCTGCAGTTCGCGGGAGGAGGGGATATATACCATGGCGTATGCCGCGAAATATCCGTCGCCGCTGATCTCTTCGGCGGTGCGGTGCGTCAGAAATGCGCCGTCGCCGTCTTCGGCAAATGCAGAAATTGCTCCGTCTGTGGCATATATATCCGAAAGTGTGCGCGAGTCCTTCATCATGGCGATGCGGAACACAATATATCCCATAAATATTATAAACAGAGAGGCAAACAGTATTCTGAGTATCCTTTTAAGCTTCATAGCGACCTCCGCTTTTTTTCTAATTATATCAAACAAAATCCGCAGGTTCAATACCCGCGGCAAAAGACATAAATTATTTTCATTTTGGGATTGACAAAGCATTGCTTCATATGTATAATATTTAGATGCAGGCGTTATCTTTTTGCGAAAGGCGGTGGCAGATATGAAACTTGATCTGACAGCGCTGCTGAATAAGAGAACGCCCAGGGCAGATTTTGATTTTACGCTTGATCCGACCTCAGTCGAGGACGCCGCCGGGCTTCCGGAGGATATCGTTCTCGAGGGTCCTATCAGAGTATGCGGAAGCGTTACAGACAACGACGGTTATATGACCCTCGCTGCTACGGTCTCTGCGGATTATCTGGCACAGTGTGACAGATGCCTCAGGGATCTGCACAGGCATATAGAAATACCGTTCAAGCGCGTAGCTGTCGTCTCCGGTGCCGACGGTGTCGGCGTGGACGAGGACGAGCTTCTGTATATATCAGAGGGCGGCATTGATTTTGACAGGGACGTAATTGAGGAGCTGTCTCTCGAGCTTCCCATATACCATCTCTGCTCGGAGGACTGCCCGGGGCTCTGCTCCGTCTGCGGAAAGCGGCTTGGCGGCTCGTGCCGCTGCCGAAAGGAAAAGGAACTTGATCCGCGGATGGAAACTTTCAAAAAACTACTTGATAAAATGAAAGAGTAGTTGTATAATTAAGTATAATCAAATATTTTCTTTAATGTTTCAAGGAGGTGTGTTCGATGGCAGTACCGAAGAGAAAAGTATCCAAGGCACGCAGAGACAAGAGACGCTCCAGTGTCGATAAGCTGTCCATGCCCGGCATGGTAAAATGCCCTAACTGCGGCGAGTACAATCTGGCTCACAGAGTATGCAGCGCTTGCGGCTTCTATGACGGCAAGCAGGTAATCGCTAAGGAAGAAGCGTAAAACAGAAAAAACATAAGACCGCCTTGTGCGGTCTTGCGTTCTTTTAGGGGGTACTTTATGAGCTACGAGCCGAAGCAGAATAATAGGGTTCCCGAGGTCGTCGCGGCGGCGCTGCTGGTCTGCGCCATTGTCTGCGCGGCATTCGGCTCGCTTGACTTCATCATCGGGCGCGGCTTTTTGCAGGCGCTGGCGCTTGTCTTTTTCT
>USKS01000091.1 GCA_900555345.1 uncultured Eubacteriales bacterium | reverse complement strand
CTTAATAACAAGATCGATGAGCTGAAGGAAACAAGCGGCAACCGCGACTTTTCACAGGGAACGGTCACGGGCGGCGTTACGGCGGCAGCGGCAATAGAAGCTCTGCAGGAGGCGGGCAGCAAAACCTCCCGCGATATTCTCGCAGCGTCGTATCATACATTTGAATGCATATGCTCGACAGTCATAAAGCTGGTACGTCAGTTCTACACTGTTCCCCGCTGCTTCAGAATTACCGGAACTGAGGGCGCCGAAAAATTCGTATACTGCGGCAGCGAAGATCTTAACGACCGTTTCGGCGGCGAACCCGTATTTGATATAAAGGTGAGAGCGCACAAAAAGTCGGCATTCTCCCGCGCCGCCATGAACGAACTTGCCTGCGAGCTTTACAAAATGGGCATTTTTGACCAAGAAAACGCGGACAAGGCAAAGATCTGCCTTGAGATGATGGAGTTTGAGGGACGCGACGAAATACTGCGCCGCATAAACGAGCGGACACCTGACGCAAGAGGTATGATATGACAGATGTTTCATTTGTAAAGTACCGCGACACATATATTTTTCAGTGCAGCGGTCATACCGGGTATGCCGCGGCGGGCGAGGATATACTGTGCTCGGCGGTGTCCGTTCTGTGCTACACTCTGAGAGAGTATCTCGCGGGCACAGAGCTTGACTCAAGACTCGCAAAATTCAGTCATACATTCGTTCCCGGCGAGGTCGTAATAGAGTTTCGGGCGGCGGACGAAGAGGACACGGCACTTATTGAAGCCGTGCGCGCCATACTCGGCGGCTTTGAAATTCTTGCCGCGAACTTCGGCGACTACATAAGAACGGATATACAGTTCTGATATCCTTGAAAGGACGGCAGAGGCACTGCCGTCCTTTTCCTTTTGTCAAAAGGAAAAGCGCGGCATAATATAGTAGCGAAAGGCATAACTCCCATATGCACTTTTGCAAAACAAAAGACGGTCGCTGCCGGGAGTTTGCAGCGCGGTGACCGGTACAAAGAAAGGAATGAATATAAAGATGTCTGAAAACAGGCAGTGTCATATGCCTTCAAGAGACATGGTATGTATAGATACATACCGCGTACTTGACTCCTGCCGCGACAAGGACTGCTTTGAAAACGTGCCCGTATTTCTGACCGGCTGCGGTCAGGAACTCGTAGAGCGCGGCGCGGCAGTCCGTGCCAAAAGCGCAAGAATAGTATGGGCGTATATAGATATAGATCCGGTACCCTTCAACCGCGGTTTTTATCAGCTTACGGTAAAAATGTACGTGCGCATCATATGTGAGGTATGTGTCTCTCCCGGCAATATAGAGGAGATCGAAGGGATCGCCGCAGTCGAAAAGAAGGTGATTCTGTTCGGCAGCGAGGGCAACGTTTCCGTGTTCAAGAGCGAAACAGGCTGCTCGGGCTTCTGCCCGCCCACGGACCGCAGCGGATGCAAAAAGACCACAAATCTCCCCGTTGCCGTTATTGAAACGGTAGACCCCATAATTCTCTCTTCCAAAATAGTATCTCCCGAAAAGGCACGCTGCTGCACCTGCACATGCTGCTGCTCGTGCTGCGATATACCGGACGGAGTTTCGTCGAGCGTTTCCGACGGCGGACTCACCGACAGCGACGGCGACAGACTTGTTGTAACGCTCGGTATATTCTCCGTTGTCCGCATCGAGCGCCCCGCGCAGTATCTTGTAAGTGCCGTTGAGTACTGCGTGCCCGAAAAGGAATGTGTTGAGGCAAAAGAAAACGATCCCTGCAGCATTTTCCGCAAAATGGCGTTCCCCATAAACGAATTCTGCCCGCCCTCACAAGGCTCTCTCGCCTCCTGTGCCGATACCCGTCCCCCCGCACCCAAATGCGGCTGCGGCGGCTGACAAGTGGCAACAAAGAAAAAAACGGACCGATATCGGTCCGTTTTTTATGTATATTCATATGTCAGGCGAAAGCCTCTTCAAGGTTTTCGCTGCGGCGGGCAGCGGCACTTGCGTCCACCTCATACTCGGTAACGCCGAGGATAGTCTCGCCGTCTATCTGAAGCGCTGTAGGCGTATCAAAAACCACCTTAACTCTGTGTCCCTTGAACACTTCTACCATTTCCTTATGGTCAACGTGTTTGCCCTTAAAGATCGAGGGGAAAACCATAAGTGTCTTCAGCTTGTTCTGTCCGTACATGACCATGGTATTGACATATCCGTCAGGATCAAGTCTGTCCTGCGCGGGAGTCGCCATCATACCGCCGCCGTAGAATCTGCCGTTCATTGTGGGGACGAGCCATACCTTTTTGTATTCGTGAGTCTCGCCGTCAACGGTAACGGCAGCGTTCACTCTCTTGTATCCGCCCAGAAGACCTTTTATGGCGATGGATGTATAGTTTATATCCTTTTTGCCCGCGACTCTCATAGCGTCGCCGACCTCGCAGCAATAGCCGTCTATACCGTAGCCTATGCCGTTTAAAAACTTATATCTCTTGCCGTTGACCGTTACAACGGGAAGATTTTTTATGTACTGAGTTATAACGCGGACTGCCTTATCCTCCGCGCCGTCGGTAATATCGTGCAGAAAATCGTTTCCGCTGCCCGCGGCAAAGTAGTATATGTCCCGCTCGGGCAGAATGCCGATGGTGTCGTTGATAAAGCGGTTGAGCGTGCCGTCTCCGCCCGCGATGAGAAGTCTTTCTTCCTCGGGCAAGGTCTTGAAGAACTCGGCGTAATCACCGATACCGGTCATATCGCAGTATACGATCTCATCGCCGGAGAGAACGCTGTCGAGCTCGTGCACGGTCTCCTTGCAGGCGCCGTTGCCCGCAAGCGGATTATAAAGTACATGATATTTAGCCATAAAACGCAGCCTTTCAGAACTTATGTCGTGTTTTGTCAGAAAACCTTTAGTATTATAACAAAACGTTCACAATCTGTCAATACCTGTTAGGCTTCAAAAGCAAAAACAGTGTTGTGAGTATAAACTTCACCCGGCTCAAGAACCGTTGAGGTGAACTCCGGATGATTTATTGCGTCGGGCATTTTCTGCGTCTCAAAGCAGACAGCGCTGCGTTTCACCTGTTTTACTCCGCCCTTGAAAGGCACATCGTTTTCATCAAGCATATTCGCCGTATACACGCCGACGCACGGCTGGTCAGTGGAAACGGTCATCTTTATGCCGCTTTCGGGTGACTCCAGCGTACAGCGGCGTCGAAGCTTTCCGTCAAAGTCGTTGAATATATAGTTGTTGTCGTATCCGCCGCACTGCTTTTTCATATCGGGATCGCTGTCAAAATCACGGCCGATAGCTTTCGGGGTCGTAAAATCGTAAACTCCGCCGAGGACGCTTACGATCCTGCCGGTGGGGATTATATCGAAATCCTGCTCGTTCATGCTGTCCGCGTCTATCCACATGATATGCTCGCCGACAGTTGACTCGCTGCAGCCGTTCAGATTGAAATACGAATGGTTTGTAAGGTTGATAACAGTCTTTTTGTCTGTGTACGCCTCATATGATACGGCAAGGGCGCCGTGCTTTTTCAGCGTATATACAACGGTAACGTTCAGCGTTCCCGGGTATCCTTCCTCCATATCGGGGCTGACATATGTAAGCGTCAGCGACGGCTCGTCACCGTCCTCGCACCATGCGCTCCACACTCTTTTGTTAAAACCGATCTTACCGCCGTGCGCCGTAAACGTGCCGCAGTTGGGATACAGCTCGTAGGTTTTGCCGTCGAGAGTGAATCTTGAGTTTGATATACGGTTTGTAACTCTGCCGATAACGGCACCCTGATATCCGCCGGCAGTAAGATAACCGGCGAGATCGTCATATCCGCAGACAACGTCGCGCTCGCAATTGTCTCTGTCGCGCACCCAAAGGTTTATTACCGTTCCGCCGAAATTTGTAATGCGCGCTCTGACAGAGCTGCCGTTTTCAAGAGTGTAAGCATACACCTCGCTGCCGTTTGGGGATATTCCGAATGGTTCTTTTATGATCATGTCTCTTCCCTTTCAAAAAAATAAGAAACTTTCGCACAGGCTGCCGCTCTTCTTTACAGCAATCACGCAGCGTTTTTTGCAGGCTGCAGCTCTGCTTTTCTGCAGTCAATCAGTGTCTTCACAGGCTGCCCCATCGTTTTTCAAAAAGCGCACTGCTCGGTACGATTTTCATTTTCCCAAGACCGCGCCGCGCAGTGCCGCTTTCCCGTCTTTCAAAATCAGCCTCCCCGTGGGGGAGGCTGATAAAAGCTTCGGTCAAAAACTCAGTCCGGATAGCCGTCGGGGTTCTTCTCCTGCCAGCGCGCAAGATCCTCGCACATTTCCTGAATACCGTGCTCGGCTTTCCATCCGAGAACATTGTATGCCTTTGCGGGATCCGCATAGCACTCGGCAATATCACCGGGGCGGCGGGGTCCGATCTTGTACTTGACGGTTTTTCCGCTTGCCTTTTCGTATGCCTTGACTATCTCGAGAACAGAATAGCCGTTGCCGGTGCCGACGTTGAAATAGTCGATGCCGCTGTGGTCATCCGTCCAGTCAAGAGCCTTGAGATGAGCGCGTGCAAGGTCAACGACGTGGATATAGTCGCGAACGCCCGTACCGTCGGGGGTATCGTAATCGTCGCCGTAAACAGTAAGACACTCAAGCTTGCCTGCGGCAACCTTTGAAACATAAGGCAGCAGGTTGTTGGGAATACCCTGAGGATCCTCGCCGATAAGACCGGACTTGTGTGCGCCGATGGGGTTGAAGTAGCGCAGAATTGCAACTGTCAGCTCGGGATCGGCATGGCAAAGGTCACCGAGAATTCTCTCTATCATGAGCTTTGTCTCGCCGTAGGGGTTAGTTGTCGACAGCGGGAAATCCTCTGTGATCGGCACGCTTTTGGGAAGGCCGTAAACCGTTGCGGAAGAAGAAAATACGATCTTATGAACGCCGTACTTTCTCATCAAAAGGCAAAGATTGAATGTGCAGTCAAGATTGTTTCTGTAATACTCAAGAGGCTTTGCGACGGATTCGCCGACGGCCTTGAGACCTGCGAAATGGATAACTGCGCTGAACTCGTTTTCCTTGAAAACCTTTTCAGCCGCGTCATAGTCGCAAAGGTCAGCCTCATAGAACTTGGGGCGCTTGCCCGTGATCTCCTCTATACGGTCGATAACACATCTTTTGCTGTTTGAAAGGTTGTCAACGATAACGACCTCACGACCTGCATTCAGAAGCTCAACAACTGTATGCGAACCGATAAAACCGGTACCGCCTGTAATAAGAATAGCCATAATATATCCTCCTTATCGGAAAATGCGGAATTTACACGAAAAACTTTACTTCCAAAGTCCCTCGGGATATGTGCCGTCTGCAATCATCTCGCCGATGCGTGCAACAACTGCGGGCTTATCATCTGCGTAGGTAACGCCGTACCACTTAGCACTGGTTTCGATGACCTTAACAGTGCAGTCGCCCTCGTTCTTCAGCTCGCCGACAACGTTGGGCAGGAAGCACTCACTCTTGAGAGGCTCGCGCTCGGTGTCGTTTACAAACACATCAAAGCGGCGGTGCGCGCCCTTGAATATTTCGGGCGTAAAGCACCAGAAGTTCATGGAAACTACGGTTTCGGGAGCAAGGTCAACGGTGTTACCCATCTCGTCCTCAAAACGTCCGCCGGTCCCGGTCTTATATATCTTGGTCCTCTCAACGATCTTGTCAAGATAGCCGTCCTTTGTCTCGCAGACACCGCGGGCAACGCTGCCGTTATCGGTAAGAGTGTTGCCGAGGCGATAGCCTATCATGGCGTATTCGTTATTATCGGACTTGCCGACGCTCTTGAGAAACTCAGCAGCCTTTACATAAGCGTCTCTGCCGTAGAAGTCATCCGCATTGATAACTGCAAAGCAGTCGTCGCCGACAACATCCTCGGCACAGAGGATAGCGTGAGTGGTGCCCCAGGGCTTGACTCTCTCAGCGGGGATCTTATCCGCGGGAACGAATTTGTCCATCTTCTGGAAAGCGTACTCAACCTTGATCTTGCCCTCAAGACGCTTGCCGATAGTCTCGTGGAAATCCTCGTAGTTTTCTTCTTTTATAATAAATACAACACGGTCAAAACCCGCTCGCAGAGCGTCGTACACGGAAAAATCGATAATAAATTCTCCGTTCTTGGTAAAGGGGTCGATCTGTTTGAGACCGCCGTAGCGGCTGCCCATTCCGGCTGCAAGTACAAGAAGTGTCATATAAATATACCTCATCTTTCTAAGGCACGGATCCGCAGAAAAATGCATATTGACCCGAAAGCCTATTTTGTTACTTATATTTTAGTACATTCCGCGCCCGATTTCAAGGGGATTTGCATTATTTCGCGCAAAAGAGTATAAATTATTCTCAATACGGTATTGACAAAAACGAAAGCGGT
>USKS01000090.1 GCA_900555345.1 uncultured Eubacteriales bacterium | reverse complement strand
GCTTTGACATCGTGCGCTTTTCTATCTTCACGCCGCAGGAGTCCAGCTCGTCCGCGTCGGCATCGAAGACCGCCTCGGCGTCGCCGAAATTTCTGACAAGCTCAACGGCGCAGGCAGAACCCTGCCCACAGGCGTGAGACAGCCACAGCCAGTATACACGTTTGTCCTTTCTACGCATTTTATCGGACCTGACCTTTCATCAAGTTTTTATTCTATCGTTTTCAAAAGAAGTCCGAGGTATGATCCGCACCCTTTAATTATCCGAGAGACGTGCGTCCGCATTTTCCGTACTCCCACATGAGCACCGCAGCGGCTGCCGCCGCATTAAGGCTCTCGGTCCTTGAACTCATGGGTATTTTGATGATCCTGTCGCACGCGCCAAGCGCCGCTTCCGACAGTCCGTGCCCCTCGTTGCCTATAACAATGCAGTCGCGCGCGCCGACGGGGTCGCCGCCGCAGACCATGGATTCGTCGCCGAGAGCGGCGCCTATCATAAGTCTGTTCTGAGAGTGCAGCATTTCCGCCGCCTTTGCCGTGTCGGAGCACACCGTAAATTTCAGTTTGAACGCTGCACCCATTGAGGCTCTAAGCGTTTTGGGATTGTATATGTCGGCGCAGTCGGCAAGGATGACCCTGTCATATCCGAAAGCCGCCGCGCTGCGGATGATAGTGCCCACATTTCCCGGGTCGCGCACTGCCTCAAGCATTATAACGCTCTCGTTCTCTCCTATGCTGCCGTCGCCGTCCGGCATACGGCACACGAACATAAGTCCGTCGGGGGTGCTGTCGGCGCTGAGTTTTGCAAAGGCGCTGTCTGACAGCACTATTATCTCTCCGCCGCACTCGCGGCAGAGCCGCATTATCTCGCCGTCTCCCGCGCGGCTCTCCATGACCGCGGCATATGCCACGCCGCAGTTTCCGAGCGCCTCGCGGCACAGCTTTACGCCGTCGGCGCAGAACAGCCGCTCTTCCTCGCGCTTCTTTCGTGAGGACAGCGCGGCAAAGCGCTGAACCGTCGGATTCTGCCTTGAAGATATGTATGTATATTCCCGATCCATCTGCACTCTCTCCCGCACCGTTTTTCACGCGGCACAAAAGCGCCGCCGTTCCATTCTGACCGTACCGTATAATTTCCGATGTATCCGCTCAAAGCCGCGCGGCTGTCGCCGCGCTCAATGGAGCGCAAGCCGTATCGCCCGTGCGCAGTTTGCTGTCCCGCTGCACAGTCGTCCCACACGCGCAGGGCACGATCGTTCTGTCCGTGCCGTTTTTGCGCCGCCTGCCTCGGCTCTCGCCGCAAGCTGCCGCCGCGCCGGGCTGTCGGACGTGATCGTTCTGTCCGTCTCGCCGTCGTCAGCCAAAAATGCTCCGGCGCATCGAAAAGATCCAATTAAAAGAACCCGCACGGGCGCACCCGAGGGGTTCTTTTTGAAATTGCTGATTAAAGCGCAGCCTTTGCCTTTTCTGCAAGTGCCGCAAAAGCTTCCTTATCGGAAACCGCGATCTCGGAAAGCATCTTACGGTTGAGGTCGATGCCTGCCTTCTTCAGACCGTTCATAAAGGTAGAATAGTTCATGCCGCAAACCTTTGCCTGCGCGCTGATACGTGCGATCCAAAGGCGTCTGAACTCTCTCTTCTTCTGCTTTCTGCCGATGTATGCATAGTTACCGCTCTTCATTACGGCCTGTTTAGCCATCTTGAAGTGCTTGGACTTGGAGCCCCAGTAACCCTTAGCTGCTTTCAGAACTCTGTTTCTTCTCTTGCGCGTCATCATTGCGCCTTTAACTCTTGCCATCTTTCTGTCTCTCCCTTCGCTTTATTACTTCATTATCAGTCTCTTGACGTTTGCTTCCATAGCGGGGCTGAGGATGTCAGCGCCGCGCAGACGTCTCTTCTGCTTCTGAGTCTTGTTGGTGCTCAGGTTGTGACGGTGAGAGCTGTGATGGATCTTGACCTTGCCGCTGCCGGTTACGGAAAAACGCTTAGCGGAGGCCTTATGTGTTTTGATCTTACCCATTTTTCATAATTCCTTTCGGTACTGTATTTTATCTTTACGATAGCTTACTCAGCAGCCGCATCTCCGGCTGTTTCGGGCGCCTTCTCCGCAGGAGCCTCCTGCGGCTTTGCAGCTTTCTTCGGCGCTGTGTTCTTGATGGGCATAAGGAACATTATCATCTGTCTGCCCTCAAGTGCCGGCTTTTTATCCATGGTGGAGACTTCTGCGCACGCCTCGCGGAAACGCTGTATCATTTCACGGCCCAGATCCTGGTGAGCCATTTCTCTGCCCTTGAAGCGCAGGCATACTCTGACCTTGTTGCCCTCTTTAAGGAACTTTATGGCGCGCTGAGCCTTAGTGTCAAAGTCATGCTTGTCGATGCGGCAGGAAAGCTGAACTTCTTTGACTTCAACGGTCTGCTGCTTTTTCTTCTGCTCTTTTTCCCTCTTGTCCTGCTCATAACGGTACTTACCGTAGTCCATGGCACGGCAGACGGGCGGCTGAGCCTGAGGAGCGATACAAACAAGATCGACACCGCGGTCGTATGCGTAGTCTTTAGCCTCGCTGAGAGACTTGATACCCAGCTGGTCTCCGTTTTCGTCAAGAAGACGGACCTCTTTTGCGTGAATATCGTCATTGATAAAAAGCTCTTTTGCGCTTATAGCAAAGCACCCCTTTTTGAATGTGGATTTTAAAAACAAAAAATGTGCGAAAGAAACTCCGCACAAAGTACCGCCCGAAGCGGTGTCTTTATTATACCGTACGCGCCCATGCGGTACGGTGAGAACGGAGCGTTCTTCTTCCTTTTTGCGAAAGTATTATATCACCCCGCCGCAGCTTTGTCAAGCACTTTTTCGCAAAAAATATACCCTGCGGCGCAAAAATGCGCGACCGTGCCGGGCCTTCGGCACGGTCGCGCATTTTTCATTTTTCATTTTTCCGTTTTTTCTTTTTTGCGGTCGGGAATAATGCGAAAGCCCTTGTACCCCGCTTCGTACGCAAGGGGGCAGATTATGAGCGAAGGAATCGTTATCGCGAAATACAAAAGCATATAGAGAACGGACTGCGTTTCAGTAAGCTCCACCAGAGTACCCTCGGCGGTATGAGGTATGATCGCCACAAGAATGCCCGTATACATACCGTCCCAGAAGCGCGCCGCCGTGTTTGTTATGTACGCCGCGTTTGCAAAAAATCCCACGTTTGCGAAAGCACCGATCGCCGTAAACGCCGTGCACAGAAACGCCAGCGCAAAATTGGGGATATTGCCTATAAGCGCCGCCTTTATGCCGTAGAAGCGGTCATCAACAAATCTGCCGGTCTCCGCCTTTGCGCGGTTCTTCGCGCCTATATCCCACATGGCGTTGTAGTCTATAATCATGTAAAAAATCACGGCAAGTACGCTTGTCGCAACATTGAGAAACATATTCATGCCGCAAGCGGAGGTGAGCATTATGCCGAGCAGCGCCGCTCCGAAATGGTTGAGTATGAGTTTTTTTGCGGGGAGACCGTATTTTCTGCCCTCTCCGAGCGAAGTGCCCATTTGTGATCCCTGCCTTTGTCGGTTATTGTCGAAAAAAAACATCGCTTCGACTTTATGTAACAATTTTAGTATACTGCCGCGCCGTTTGCAATACGCTTGAAAAAAAGTTTACAAAATATCTTTGATTTGTACTATCAATGTGCTAAAATGAAAGAAAAGGAGGCCGGACCATGATAGATTTGAACGATCTTTCCGCGTTTCCCGAGCCCGTCAGACGGTTTGCGTCGTACAAGCTGACCGTGCAGAACTGCTCGGTGCGCACGGTTACGGAATATCTGTGCGATCTTCGCACGTTCTGCCGATACATGACGGCGGTGCGCGGCGGCAAGCCTCTTGAGGGAGAAAGCTTTACCGAGGCGGATATTTCCGGGCTTGACATGAAGTTTTTTGACAGCATCAAATCGGACGACATATACGGCTTTATAAACTACGCCGTGGGCACCCGCGAAAACGGCAGTGCCGCAAGGTCGCGCAAGCTCTCCGCCCTGCGCAGCTTCTATAAGTATCTGACGGTCAAAATGCACCTTATCGACAACGACCCCACCGTCGGCATAGACTCCCCGAAAAAGAAAAAACAGCTGCCGAAGCATCTGAGCGTTGACGAATGCACGGAGCTGCTCACAAGCGTTCTGAACGACACGTCGTCAAACACCCGCGAGCGCGACTATTGCATACTGACCCTGTTTCTCAACTGCGGCATGCGTCTTTCCGAGCTGTGCGGCATAAGCCTCGGCGACATCGACCGCTCGCTTACGTCCATGCGCGTTCTGGGCAAAGGCGCAAAGGAGAGAGTTATATATCTTAACAGCGCGGCGCGCGCGTCTCTTGAAATGTATATGCCCGTGCGCCTGGCGGCGGCAAACGTAAAGCCGGGAGAAACCGCACTGTTCATCTCCCGTCTCGGCAAGCGCATAAGCGTAAAGACCGTGCAGTGGATGGTAAAAAAATACCTCGGAGAAGCGGGGCTTGAATACAAACACTATTCAACGCATAAGCTGCGCCACACAGCCGCAACGCTCATGTATCAGTCGGGCGACGTGGACATAAGAGTGCTCAAAGATATTCTGGGACACGAGCAGCTGAACACAACGCAGATATACACCCATGTTTCCGACGTGGGAATGGAAAAGGCAATGGAGCATAATCCCCTTGCGCACCTGAAGCTCAGACCTTGCGCGGGAGGCGGCGCACATACTGCGTCAGGCTCGGCACATGGCGCGGGAGGTGCGGATGTTACCGCCGACGCAGACAGTACAGACACGTCCTCCGCTCCGGGCGGCACGCCCGCCTCATCCGGCAAAGACGGTGAAAACGGGTGACGGCGGACACCGACGATCGGCAAAAGAAGAAGCTGCAGAAACATTGCACAAAAATGCCGTGCCGAACTTCCGTATTTCGGAAAAACTGTTGACATATTCCGAAAATCCACTATAATATAATTGTGCAAAAACGGTTTGCATTTTAAGGTATATTATTTTTGAAAAGAGGTTATACACAAATGAGTAAGAACTGGGCAAGCGTAGATCCCGCTTCCGTCCCCCATCTTGTTACAGCTCAGATACCCGGCCCCAAGTCGCAGGAGTATCACACAAGATGCGCAAAGTACATGAAGGGATATTCCAGCCAGGTAAGACTGTTCCCCGTAGCATTTGAATCCGGCTTCGGCTACACACTTACCGACGTTGACGGCAACACCTATATCGACTTTTCCTCCGGTATATACGTAACCGGCCTCGGTCACTGCCATCCGAAGATCAGCGAGGCAGTTGCAGAGCAGGCAAAGAAGCTTATGAACTGCCACGACTTTACCACAAAGGTAAAGATGGAGCTTGTTGAAAAGCTTCACGAGATCACCGGCGGCCGTTTTGCGGGCTTCCAGTTCTACGATTCCGGTACAACCGCTGTCGAAGCAGGTCTGAGATGTGCAAGAGCTGCCTCCGGCAAGCAGGAGTTCATCTCCTTCTGGAGAGATTTCCACGGTAAGTCCCTGGGCTCCAACTCCCTTGCAGTCGTTGGCGCGGATACACATATGAGAGCGCCCGGCTTTATGCTCGCTCCCAGACCCAATCCGTACCGTGACGTCTTCGGCAGAACTCCCGAAGAGGCATGGAAGGATTCCACCCCCTACATAAACATGCTGAAAGGCATTCTCGACAACGAGTGCGCAAGCGGCGGCAACAACGTTGCGGCTATCGTACTTGAGCCTATCCAGGGTTGGGGCGGCTCCGTTGTTCCTCCTCCGGACTATATGCCCGCGCTCCGCAAGCTCTGCGACGAAAGAGGGATCCTCCTCTTCGCGGACGAGGTTCTTAACTGCATGGCAAGAACCGGTAAGTGGCTTGCTATGGATCATTGGAATGTTACCGCTGATCTTACCACTCTCGGTAAGGGCTTCGGCAACGGTTTCCCCGTTACCTGCCTTGCGGTTTCCGAAAAGCTCGCGCCCGCTATCGAAAAGATCTCCGCTTCCTCCAGCTACGGCGGAAACCCCATGGCATGCGCAGCAGCACTTGAGTCCATCAAGGTCATCGAAGAGGAAAACCTCAACGAGAGAAGTGAGCATCTGGGCAACATCATGCTTGCAAAGATGAAGGACATGATGGCAGAGCATCCCATCATCGGCGATGTCCGCGCTATCGGCTGCCTCCAGGCAATAGAGATCGTTAAAGACAGAAACACCAAGGAGCCCTTCGTTGAGGCAGGTCAGATGATCTACAAGAAGGCATTTGAAAAGGGTCTTGCATGGGTTCCTTCCGGTCATATACTCAGAATGTCTCCTCCCATGATCCTCGACGACGAGGTAGCACTCAAGGGTCTTGACATCATCGAAGAGGCAGTTGCGGAAACCGAAAAGCACTTCGGTTATTGATTGCCGACCCGAAACGCTTAAAAGAAACAGCCAA
>USKS01000089.1 GCA_900555345.1 uncultured Eubacteriales bacterium | reverse complement strand
CGGCCTGCCGCTCCTGCAGCAGGGCGATGACCTCCTTCGGCGCATAGCCCTCGGGCAGGTCGTTGCGCGGGCCGTGATACAGCAGATCGCCGAGAAGCAGCGCCGTGTCCGCGCCGCTTTCTTCAAAGGCTTTCAGCATTTTTTCGCACCAGTATGCCGAACCGTGTATGTCGGATGCTATAAACAGTTTCATTGCCGTCTCCTATTTTCTTATAAGCTCAAAACACTTTATGGGAACGCCCTTTGATGAAAAGTTGCGCTCGTACTCGGTTACTATATTGTCCGCGGCACGCTCGCTCGCGTGCAGATCGCGGCTGACGAAGCTCACATCGAATACCGTTTCTTTCTGCGCCGCCTCAAGGGAAAAGTCAAAAAGCTCGTCGTTGTCGGTCTTGAATGTAAAACTTCCTCCCTGCTTCAGAAGCCGCGCGTAACGGTGCAGAAAGTCGGGATGGGTGAGCCTGCGGGCGGTATATCCGTTTTTCGTCCACGGATCGCTGAAGTTCGCGTATATATCTGCAAAGCTCTCCGGCGCAAACAGCTCGTCAAGCCTTGCGGCGTCGCAGGCGAGAAAGCGGACGTTTCCGCGCTCCTCCATGGGGATCTCCCAGCGAACGCCGTCATATACGGTACCGTCGGGCGCGCGCCAGCCGCCGTGGTAGTCAAGGCAGCCGAGACCGCGGTCCTCCGCATACTTTTCAGCCGCGACGACGATAACGTCGCTCACGCGCTCAAGCGCCACATAGTTGTATCCGTCGTCACGCCGCGACAGTTTTCTTACAAATTCGCCCTTGCCGCAGCCTATCTCAAGGCGCAGAGGCAGGTCGGCGTAAAACGCCGTCTCGGGATTTTTACAGTCGTCCTCTGTCAGAAACAGAGCACTGAGAGCACGAAGTCTCTCTTCTCCTCTGCGTTTTTTTCTCATTCTCATATTGAAATATGTCCTGCTTTTTGTTAAAATATATATCGGTATAGAAAGTATAGCACATACGGCTTTGAAAATCTACATTTTTTTGCATTTCCGAAAAAGGAGGGTACCGATTTGACCGTCAGGGAATTTGCGCAGGCGCTCGCGAGAGAGCTTGCCGCGCGCGGCGTCAGCCGCGATGAAGCCATCAGACACAGCGCGGCACTGGTACGCACCTTTACAGACGAGGATATGGAAGAGATCGAGGGCTACTCAAGCCCCGAGGAATTCGACGAGCTTTCAAACAGTCTCGCCGCGCTCATACTTTCAAAACACACCCGCGGGACAGTGAAAAATGATGATGCCGACATCGCATCGGCACCCCGCGGCACTCAAAGAACCGACGGTGAGAGCCACGGTGCAAACGGCGATGTTTCGGAAAGCGGCACTGCCGAGGACGCGTCAAGCCGCGAGAATGAAAACGGCGATGCGGGCACCGACGGCACAAAGGTCAGCGCCGACGGAGGTTTCGGCACACCGTCTGAGGCTGATATTCCCGCGGCGTCCCGCAGGATCGCCCCCGCAGCAGCAGCCGCATCCACCGGCGCCATGAAAACAAGAGCCGTAAACACAGGCGACACTGCCATGTCTGCCGACAGCAGCGCCACAAAAGCTTTTCATATAACAAGCACAGGAGCAGCGGCAAAAAACGGCAGCACAGCGGTGGAAGAGACGGTCCGCATTTCATCACCCGTAACAGACGCAACTGTCGTGCTGAAATCCCCTGCCGCGGCGCCGTGCGCGGATAGGACCGTAGCAGAGCGCTCCGATATGGAAAAGACAATAGTCGGCGTCTCTCCCGCCAAGGAGAGCGAAACGCAGGAAATATATCTTGAGGAAAGTTCCCCGATCATTAGAGAAAAAACCGTGCTCACCCCGCGCGGCAAGGGATTTTTCTGGACGATAACCGTTCTCACCTCCCCATTGTGGATTTGCTTTGCCGCCGCGGTGCTGTGCGTTTTCGGCATTGCAACGGCAGCGGTATGCGCGTTTATCGCCGCGTGTCTGTGCCTTGTATGCGCGGAGGCTGCCGGCGGCGGAATCGTCGCCCTTGTGGGCATAATCTACGGCATTACGCGCATTATAACGGGAAACCCCGCAGCGGGAATTTTTGAAATAGGCATAGGCATTGCCGCAGGCGGCATATCTCTTGCCCTCGGCATACTCACATACAATTTTGCCGTGCTTGTTCTGCCGAAGCTTCTGAAGCAGCTTGTAAGCTTTGAGGGCTACTGCCTCAGGCGCGTACCCGTCATTATCGACAGGTTCAGAGAGGAGTGCAACAGGCTGTGAAAAGAAAATCAAAGCTTTTTCTCATCGTCGCGGGCATAATGACTGCCCTCGGCGTGCTTGTCTGCCTTGTGGGATACTTTGTGAGCCTGCGCAGCGGAGAGCGGATACTTGCGGGCAGCCTTGACAACGGCAAGGGCTATACAGAATTTTTCGGTGCCGCCGAGCTTGATAAAATAAAGCTGTCCGTGGACGACGCCGACATAAACATAATCGGCGGCTCTGACAGGCCCTACATGGAGATACTGAACTTCAACGAAAGTCTGTACTCATTTACGAGCAACAGCGCCATGATAACCTTTAACCAGTCGCCGGACTTTTCCTCCGTTTCCGGTCTGTGGGAAAGCGGATTCAGCTTCAAAGGACTGCGCTATTTTCTCTTTCCCGGCACGGGCAAGGGCGATAAGGTCATAAACGTTTATCTCGACTCCGTTGAGAAGGTCAAAAGTTTCGATCTTTTCTCCGAATCCGGAAACATAACACTGAGCGGCGTTTCCGCCGATTCGGAATTCAATATAAGGATAGGCTGCGGCAGCGTCAGCATTTCGGAGCTTTCAGCCGACTGCACGCTGAACATTCAGTCCGAGACCACCGCCTCACCCGTCAAAATAAACATGGACAATACGGAAGTAAGCGTACTGCGCATCTCCGCGCCGAAAGCCGAGATAAAAGCGTCTGCGCTTCGCGCGCGGTTCTGCGACATTGAAGTGACCGGCGGCAGCGCGGACATCGATTACACGCCCATCGGCGACACCGGCTGCAGCGTTGAGATAGCAACGTCTTCAAAGCTCACCGTAAACGGCGATGCATATGAGGTCTCCTCCCAAAGCCCGTACAAGTACGGCGAGGAGGCACCCGACAAAGACAAGCTTGCCGCGGCGGAGGGCAGCGGTGACGGCAATGGTGAAAACACCGTTAAAAAATCATATCTCAAGATCAAAGCCGACGATCTGTCGGTAGACCTTGAGCTTCATCCCACGGAACCCGATCCGTTTGCCGGAGAGGACGACGCGGAGAATAATTCATAAAGGAACGGTACGGCAAAATGAAATATACGTACAAAACAAGAGGGACCTGCGCCTCCGAGATCAATTTTGAGATCGAAGACGGCAAAATTCACAACGTCAGCTTCAAAAACGGCTGCAACGGCAATCTGAAGGCTATTTCAAAGCTCGTCGAGGGCGAGGACGCGCGCCGCGTCGCCGACATTCTGCGCGGAAACACCTGCGGCATGAAAAACACATCCTGCGCGGATCAGTTTTCACGCGCGATCGAGCAGGCGCTTGACGGCGATAAGGCAAGCGGACAGTAATCCCGTGAAGATCTCGTCCGACACGAGCGGACGCACAATACGAAAGATATTATTTAAGGAGCAGGGCACAAGCCCCATATAACCCTATGTACACAGTTAAAACCAATGGCGCCGAAGTTGAGCTTCGCGCCGTAGAAAAAGGCATTTTCCGCGTCAGAGTCAGCCACAACGGAGAATTTGAGGAAGGTCTTCTCTCCCGCTACAACATACTGAGAGAAAGCGGAGAAGCTGCCGATGCCGCTTTTGACGGCGAAAGCCTTACCCTCGGCGCGGCAAAGCTTTCTCCCGCGGACGGCGGACTTGACGTTTACGGCACGAGGGCGCCCGTACACATCTCGTTTGACGGCTATGAGGGCAAGCCCTACAAAAGCCGCGGATTTACGCTCAAGGTCTCCCTTGCAAAGGACGAGCGCCTTTTCGGTCTCGGTGACGAATCCAGAAAAAGCATTGCCCGCCGCGGTTCCGTTGCGCGCCTTGACATCAGAAACATCGCGTCGTACGGTCCCATGCCCTTTATCATGTCCTCCAACGGCTGGGGACTTCTGCTGAACTGCACCTACGCCTCTACATTTGACTGCGGCGCCGCGGATGCCGACAATCTTGTAATAGCCTCTCACAAGGGTCAGATAGACTTTTATCTGTTCATCCCCGAAAGCGGAAAGCTCACCGATATACTTATGCTTCAGGGCAAGATCGCGGGCAACCCCATACTGATGCCTAAATTCGCATACGGCTACACCTTTGTTCTCAACGAGCAGACCAACGCAAGAGAAATGCTGTATGACTGTCTCAACTTCCGCCGCGAGGATATCTCCTGCGACATGGTGGGACTTGAGCCTCAGTGGATGACAAATCACTACGACCGCTCCATTTACAAGACATGGAGCCGCGACCGCTTCTTCTTCCCCGACTGGATGCCGGAGAATTACAGCGGATATGACACATTCTTCTACAATCTGCGCGAGATGGGCTTCAAGTTCAGCCTGTGGCTCTGCCAGGACTACGACCTTCTGTTTGAAGAAGAGCGTCAGTGCGGCGAAAGAGCAAAGGCGTTCGGCAAGGAGTACACCTTTGAGGGCGCTTCAATTCTCGACCCCCACCTTGCGTGCCCCGAATACATGGACGGCATCACCGTGCGCGATGTGCCGTGGTTCGACCATCTGAAAAAGTTCTGCGACAACGGCGCTTCTGCTTTCAAGCTTGACGGCGCTTTCCAGACAAACGACCATCCTGACAGACTCTGGGGCGGCAAATATTTCGACGATGAAGTTCACAACGTTTATCCCGTTATCTACGTAAAGCAGATGCAGGAGGGCTTCAACAACCATACCGGCCGCCGCGCCGTTATCTACACTCCCTGCGTATACTCCGGTACACAGCGTTACGCAGCATCCTGGGCGGGCGACACCGGCGGCGGATTTGACACCGTTATCGCAATGCTGAACTTCGGTCTCTCCGGTCACTCCAACGTCACCTGCGACATGGAAGTCGTTACAAAAGAGGGTATCCACTACGGATTTCTCTCTCCCTGGACCCAGCAGCTCGGCTGGCGCAACTGGCAGCAGCCCTGGTTCCTCAGAGATGAGCTTTGCGAGTGCATCCGCTACTATTCACACCTGAGAAACAGCCTGTTCCCTTACATATACTCAATGGCGCACAAGGCTTCCGAGTGTGCTCTGCCTATGGCGCGCGCGCTTTCGCTTATGTACCCCGACCATCCCGAATACGACGATGTCGCAAACGCGTATATGTTCGGCGACAGCTTCCTTGTTTCCGTGTTTGACACAAAGCTGACCCTGCCCGCGGGAGACACTTGGGTAGACTTCTTTACAGGCGACGTTTACGAGGGCGGCAAGGTCATAGACTACAAGGTGCCCGAGGGACGCGGCGGCGCGCTTATGGTAAAGGCGGGCAGCGTTTTCTGCACAATGGACTATCAGAAGTACATTGAAAAAGAGATCCCCGAAAAGTATCACATAAACGTTTATCCCGGTGCCGACGGTGAGTTTACTCTTTATGAGGACGACGGCTACACCTACGACTACCGCGACGGTAAAATGGCGACTACCCGCATGAGAATTTCCGGCGACGGAAAGTCCTCCTGCACACTCACTGTCTGCCGCAGAGAAGGCAGCTTTGACGGACGCGAAAAGACTGAGGCTTCTCTTATGTCAGATCCCGACATTCCGGCAATGGGCGAAGTTACCGACTTTGACGTCAGGGTGTTCGGCGAGGCTGTAAGCGTAAAGCTCGGCGATGCCGACGTTGCATTCACCGTTTCCGACGGATATACATACTTTGACGTTGACAAGTCTGCACACATAAGCGGCGACGTAAGCTACGAAATTCGGTTCTGAATACATGGGGCTCCGCCCCATGCTCCGACACGACGACCATTATATATGGGGTTTCGCCCCATACCCCACTTAGGGCACTTTTCCCCCAAAAAAGTGCCCTAAGAACCCGAAAAAACCGAACTGAATAGGTTTTAGACTATCAAGCATAGATAGCGAACAAGGCTGCCGTACGGCAGCCTTGTTTTATGTTTTTGGTGAAAACTGTTCTTGCAGTCTCTCCTCAGAAATTTTGAAACTATAAGCCAAGAGTTCAAAATATATACCGCGAAACGAATCGAAGCAAGCTCGTCTCTTCGAGCTTGCTTTTGCTGTCTATGGGGGCGGCATTTTCCATTTCCGCAAGAAAAACTATAATTGTGTCTATAAACTGCGCTAAAGTCAATTCGTCGAATCTCTCGGGCTTGGAGCACTTGCTTTGCCTTTCAGCTCACGGGCACAATCAAGAGAAAGGGTTGGATTCTTAAGGAAGGGAAAGAGATTTTTTCTCGTTCCCTTCCTTGAGCCGATTCGGGGATGT
>USKS01000088.1 GCA_900555345.1 uncultured Eubacteriales bacterium | reverse complement strand
CCGACGCATCGGGGCGGCGCAGCATTTCCATGGCGCATATGAGTTTGAAAACAACACCGACGCCGGCAAGCTCCTTAAAAGGATACGGGCAGTCAGGCTGCTTGGGGTTTACAACGGCGTAAGCGTCGGGCAGGTCTCCGTGACACTCGTGGTGATCCGTTACGATAAGCTCCATGCCCGTTTCTTTAATAATATGCGCTTCCGCCGCAGCGGTTATACCTGTATCCACCGTTATTACCAGCTTATACCCCTCGTCCGCAAGGCGGCGGACGGACGCTTCGGACATACCGTAGCCCTCGCCGAGGCGCGACGGGATGTAGTAGCCGACATCCGCGCCGATGGACGAAAGATACATATGCAGAATGGAAACGGATGTGACGCCGTCAACGTCGTAGTCGCCGTATATAACGGTCTTCTCACCGTTTTTTGCGGCGTCCAGTATGCGCCGCGCCGCTTTTTTCATATCCTTCATGAGAAAAGGATCGTGCAGCCGCTCCGTACCGACCTCAAGAAAGCTTTTTGCCTCCTCGGGGGTATTGCAGCCGCGGTTGACCAGAAGCTGCGCCGTTTGAGGGCGCAGCCCGAGGGCAGCCGAAATTTCTTTTACCTGTGCGCTCTTCTCTGTTTCTTCGTGAGAAGCCTTCACAAGCCACTTAACGTTTTTCTGAATCGACATAATATATATTCCTTAAAAATTATTATCAGTTTTCGTCAGGTGCGAAGCGCCTGAGTATTGCCTCCGCAACTCTGAGGCCGTCTACCGCGGCGCTTGTTATACCTCCCGCATAGCCCGCGCCCTCGCCGCAGGGATATACGAGTCCGTGTCCCTCGGCGCAAAGTGTGACATTATCTCTTAAAATTCGCAGCGGCGCGCTTGTACGGGTCTCAACACCCGTAAGCGGGACATCAGCCGCGCCGTAACCTTTTATCCTGCGATCAAAGTTTGCAAGCCCTTCGCATAGCATGGAAACCACAAAATCGGGCAAAATCCCGCGAAGATCGGTCTCCCGCACTCTGCCGCCCATATATGTGGGGGAAATACGGCTGCCGACCGAAGTTTTTTTCGTACGCGAAAACGAGCCGACGCTCTGGCAGGGAGCGCTGTAATCGCCGCCGCCCGCTCTGAAAGCCGCCTGCTCAAGCGCCCTTTGGAATTCTATGGCGCCGCGGGGGTCCTGCCCGAAATCCTCCGGCAGCACCGACACCGCCACGGCTGCGTTGGCTATCCCGGCATTTCTCGCTCTGCGGCTCATGCCGTTTGTAACAACGCCGCCGTACTCCGACGCCGCTGCCACGACCTCACCGCCCGGGCACATGCAGAATGTATACACGCCCCGATCGCCCCGGCGATGGGAAAGCTGATACTCCGCATGACCGAGAACGCCCGCAAGCGCGGCGTCACCGTACATTGCGGCGTCAAGCTCATCCTGCAGATGCTCTATGCGCACACCGACGGAAAAAGGCTTTGCCTCAATGCTCCAGCCGGATGCCAAAAGCTTTGTATATGTATCTCTCGCGGAATGTCCGGGGGCAAGAACAGCACAGCCGCAGGCAATTCTCTCGCCCGCAGCTTCTACATAACCGTCGCCTATATTGTCTATTTTGGTATTATATCTTATCTCTCCGCCCAGTCTTTCGATCTCGGCGGCGAAATTTTTAACTACATTTCGCAGCACATCCGTGCCGATGTGAGGTTTTGCCAGCTTTGTAACATCGTCCGGCGCGCCCATTTCGCGCAGCTTTTCAAGAACATATGATGTGCGCGCGTCTCCGATACGGGTGACAAGCTTTCCGTCGGAGAACGTTCCCGCACCGCCCGCGCCGAACTGGATGTTCGTGTCGGGGCAAAGCTCTCCCGTTCTGTAAAAGTGCTCTACCTTTTCTACTCTTTCGTCAACAGGCGCACCGCGCTCGAAAACTACGGGGCGCAGCCCGTGCTCCGCAAGCATGAGCGCGCAGGACATGCCCGCGGGACCGAACCCGATGACGACAGGTCTTGCGCTGAGTTTTTCCGTGCCGCGCACTATCTGCCGCTTCTCGGCGGCATGCGCACGAATGCCCTCGGCTTTTACGCTTTCGGGCAAAGCCTCACTTTCGGCGCACACGGAATACACAAAGCTTATATTATCTCTGCGGCGGGCGTCAACGGAACGCTTATAAACATGCAGGGTGCCTCTTTCAAAAGGCACTCCCGCACGGACCAGCCGTTTTTCGGCGGCGGCGAGAGCCTCGCCGTCGCCGCATTTCACAGGTATTCTTATACCGTCTACCAAAAGCTTTGTCATTATCCGACTATCACATGAATGTTGTATGTGCCGAATTCAAACGCCGTTCCGCCAACGTCTTTGAACTCAACGGTGACGGGCACCATGACGTTGCCGCTGGAATTTGCAAAGCTTGAAAGATCCGCGCTGAGAGTTATGTCGGACGCGGTTATATCCGATATGATATCGGAATCCGCGACGATCGTCACGGCTACGGAATTTGTCAGAAGCTCATACTCCATATCCTTGGGGGCGTTTACGAAGATATTCTTTACAGATATCACCTTCTGCGACATGCCCACGCGCTTTACAGTAAGGTTCACGGAGCTGCTCTCGCCGTCCGCAAGAGTTATGCCCTCCGGCAGAACGATATCAACAAGATATGTTGTGTTGTCGGCAACGGTCTTTTCGTCGATAGTTGTGACGGATATACTGTCAAGCGGTGCAAGTTTTGTGGGCTCGCCCTTTACGCGCACCGTGGCAGGATCAAAGGTTATCTTTGAATTGTCCTCGTTGAAATATCCGTATTTGCTCTGCGCCGTAAGAGTCAGATCCTTGTATGTATATACGGGAACACTGACACTGACACTGCTTTGCGAGAGTTTCAGATAGCGATTCTGGATCACATCGCCGTTTGCGTCGTTAAGATAGACCGCGCCGTCAAGCACAAAGGATTTTTCTA
This sequence comes from uncultured Eubacteriales bacterium, assembly GCA_900555345.1. The sequence goes on along the minus strand of USKS01000088.1, from coordinate 3,533 downwards.
TATCCGCGCCGTTCATATCTATATCGACGGCAGCGCCGCTGACGTCGCCCACGAGAGAGTCGGGACCCTCTACGCGCACTGTCTGAGGATTGCAGGTTATCTGACCCAGCTCATAGTCCGTACCGAGCTTGTATGACGAAAGCTTCGGCTTTACGTCAAACTCAAGTGTTACTTTTCTGTCAACGAAAAGATCTACGGTAGATTGGGAAGAAGACACGAGGGAAAGTCCGCTCGGCAGATCGAAATACATAGGCAGCGTCTGCTTGCCGCCGTCTGTTATGCCGCTTACATCCACCTCGACTTTAATATCGTCTTTGGAATAGCGTGAAATTACGCTTTTCTGTCCCTTGACGGTCACATCGACTGTTATATCGGACGCGCTGAATACGGAAAAGCTGCTGTTTTTTTCAAGAGCGGTAGCGCCGACTATGTCAACGGGAACGCCGTCAAAGCGCTGCTCGTAGTCCGGGCTGTCCACCACCATTACGTATATCCACATTATAAATGCAAATACAAAGCAAACAATGCGCGGTATCAGATTGAGTTTTCTGACAGTACCGTTTTTCTTTGCTCCGTTTTTATCTGCCATTGACATCCACGTCCTTTCGGATGATTATTTACGCGGCACATTGCCGCGGGCAGCGGCCCGCTTTTCTTGCCGCCGTGCAATTGTGTTATACCGTGCCGCCTCGGTCGGTCATGCGCCGCGGCGCTTTTGTTTTCGTACCGCAGCCGCATGTGCGCATCGGCACCGCGGCATATGTACAGCGATCTGTCTCGTTCAGTTTTCGCTGCCGTCAGTCGTGCCGGCAGTGCCTGCCGCTTTCTTTTTCGCGGCTTTTTTCTCGGCTTTTTTCTCGACTTTTTTCTCCGGCGCGGGCAGCATAAGATCGCTGAGGGTGCTTCGCAGTGTTTCGGCGTTATAGCCCCTTGTCAGGTTTCCGTCCACCGCAAGAGAGATAACTCCCGTTTCCTCGGAGACCACAACAACGACCGCGTCGCTGTTTTCGCTGAGACCGATTGCTGCGCGGTGACGCGTGCCGAGATCGCGGTTTATATCGTCCTTTTCCGAAAGAGGCAGAAGACAACCGGCGGCGCAAATGCGCCCGTCGCGTATGATCATCGCGCCGTCATGAAGCGGCGCTTTGTTGTAGAATATGTTTCTTATGAGAAAGGCGCCCGTCTGCGCGTCAATAACGCTGCCCGTCGCAACAATATCGCCGAGCTTTGTTGAGCGCTCAAAGACTATAAGCGCGCCGGTCCTCGAAGCCGACATCTCCGATGCGGCAGCAGCGACCTCGCGCACCGCAAGCATTACGGAGGAAGAGCTGCGTTCCGTTATGCTCTTTATGCCCCTTATGGAGTTCGAGCCCATTTTTTCGAGAGCGCTGCGCAGCTCGGGCTGAAACAGTATTACAAGCGCGATAACGCCCACCTGGAATATGTTTTTGAATATATACTGGATGGTGTGCATACCGGCAACGTCGCTTATTACAAGCGCGACTATAAACAGTATTACACCTGCCGCAAGCTTGCCCGCACGTCTGTTGCGCACAAACTTATAGGCATAGTACAGGATGATCGATACGAGCAATATATCTATTACGTCGACGATTTTGATTGTACGTATGATATTGAGGACGCTGTTCCAAAAGTCCCCGAAGCTTGTGAACGTCAATTCTGTCCCTCCCGTCCGCGTCGGCAGAAATTCACGGTTTTCGCAGTGCAAAGCGCACACCGTGCCTTGCCGATAGTCATACACATTGATTATACCACATAAGCCTCTCTATTTCAAATAATTTTAATAAAAATATAGGATTTTCTTTGAAATATTATGTGACGATTTGTAAAAAATGAAACCGCAACTCTTCCGTTCATCAAGAGTAACGGCAGGACAACACTCTGCACGGCACAAAAAAACCGACTGCTTTGCAGTCGGTTTTTTGTCAGTTGGCTTCGGCGGCTGCCTCGGCCTCTTTTTTTGCAACATACTCGTCGTATGTGCCGTAGAAGTCCGTCATGCCGTCGGGACGAAGCTCTATTATTCTGTTCGCGACGGTATTGACTATCTCGTAGTCATGGCTTGAGAGCAGCAGGTTGCCCTTAAAGTCGCGCAGACCGTTATTTACGGCAGTTATGGACTCAAGATCCAGGTGGTCGGTGGGCTGATCCACTATGAGAAAGTTTGAGCCGAAAAGCATCATTCTGGCAAACATGCATCTGACCTTTTCTCCGCCGGAGAGAACACTTACCTGCTTATAGGGTGCATCGCCCGAAAACAGCATTCTGCCGAGCATGCCTCTCAGGTATGTTTCCGTCTGATCCTTGGAATACGGGCGCATCCAATCAAGCATATTCTCGGTGTGGCCCTCGAAATACGAGGTATTATCGTGGGGGAAATATGAGCGCGTTATGCTTATTCCCCACTTGAAGCTGCCCGCGTCCGGCTCGATCTCCTCCGCCAGTATGCGGAACAGCGCCGTTATTGCAAGCTCGTTGCCGACGAATGCGATCTTGTCGTCCTTTGCAACGGTGAACGTTACGTTTGAAAACAGCTTTTGTCCGTTTTCGCTTTTCTCAAGGTCGTTTACGAAAAGAATATCCTTGCCGGCGACTCTGTCCATATCGAAGCCGATATAGGGATAGCGTCTGCTTGAAGCGGGCAGCTCCTGCACCGTCAGCTTATCGAGCAGTTTACGTCTGGACGTTGCCTGGCGCGATTTCGATTTATTGGCGGAGAAACGGGAGATGAACTCCTGCAGGTCGCGTATCTTTTCTTCGTTTTTCTTATTCTGCGCCTTTGTGAGCCGCTGTATGAGCTGGCTGGATTCATACCAGAATTCGTAGTTGCCCACGTACATTTTTATGTCATTATAGTCGATATCGACTATGTTCGTACATACGTTATTGAGAAAATGTCTGTCATGGGAAATGACGAGCACAGTGCCGAAATAATCGGCGAGAAAGTCCTCAAGCCAGCGTACGGCAGCAAGGTCGAGACCGTTTGTAGGCTCGTCAAGAAGGATAATATCGGGGTTTCCGAAAAGCGCCTGTGCAAGCAGCACTTTGACCTTTTCGCTGTCGCGCAGCGACGACATTTCAGAGGTGAGTATATCCTCTGAAAGTCCCAGTCCCTGTATCATGCGGGAGACGTCGCTCTCCGCTTCCCAGCCGCCGAGCTCCGCGAAATCGCCTTCAAGCTCCGCGGCGCGGATGCCGTCCTCGTCGGAGAAATCCTCTTTGGCGTATATGGCTTCTCTTTCCTTCATGGTATCGTACAGGCGTCTGTTGCCCATGATGACCGTATCAAGCACGGTGTATGCGTCAAACGCGAAGTGGTCCTGCCGCAGCACGGACATACGCTCGCCCGGGGTGATCTCCACATTGCCCGTCGTAGACTCAAGCTCGCCGCAGATAAGCTTGAAAAACGTGGTCTTACCCGCGCCGTTTGCGCCGATGACGCCGTAGCAGTTGCCGGGGGTAAACTGCAGGTCGACCTGCTTAAAAAGAACGCTGCCGCCAAACTGCATGGC
>USKS01000087.1 GCA_900555345.1 uncultured Eubacteriales bacterium | reverse complement strand
CGAAAATCCTCGGCGCGGCTTTCATATTTCGGTTGACCTTGAAGCGAAAAACGGTTATAATAAACAGTAGATAAACGAAAGGAACGGTACGGTGCATATGTGTGCAGGCGGGTTTAAACTGCCGGATGCGGTGCGAAAGATCGGCGCCGAGCTTGCGTCAAAAAACATAGCCGTTTTCCCCGTCGGGGGCTGTGTGCGCGATTTTCTTATGCACAGAGAGCCGGGAGACTTCGATCTCGCCGCTCAGTGTACGCCGGAGCGTCTGCGCGCTTCTCTCGAAGAAGCCGGATACCGCTTGAGTTTCGAAGGCTTTGACTTCGGAACGGTCTGCGTCCACGTCGGCGGCATGACCGTTGAGATCACCTGCTGCCGCAGGGAGGAAGGCTACAGCGACCGCCGCCGTCCCGACTCTGTTGCATATACCGAAAATATATACGACGATCTGGCAAGGCGCGATTTTACGGTAAACGCCATGGCGTACGACCTTGAAAGCGACTCTGTCATCGACCCATTCGGCGGGAAAGAGGATATTGAGCGTAGAGTTATCCGCTGTGTGGGATCCCCCGAAACACGTTTCTGTGAGGATTCGCTGCGCGTTCTGCGCGCGCTGCGCTTTTCATCAACGCTCGGCTTTGAGCTTGACGGCAACACCGCCGCCGCGGTGCATACTATGCACTCCCGCCTGTCAAATCTTTCCGGCGCGAGGATCCTGACAGAGCTTACAAAGCTTATTTCGGGTGACGGTGTTCTCCGCGTCCTTATGGAATACAGCGACGTTATATGCTCCGTCATACCGGAGCTTCGCGCTTCGGTAGGCTTTGAGCAGCACAACCCGCACCACATATACACTGTATACGAGCACATCGCGAGAACGGTGGCATCCTGCCCGAACAGAGGGTATCTGCGTTTGACAATGCTGTTGCACGATATGGCAAAGCCGTATGTGTGCACGGTTGACGAGCACGGAATTTTCCATTTCCGCGGTCACCCCGAGGAGGGCGCGCGTATGGCTGAGGTGCTTTTGCGCAGGCTCGGCGCCGACCGCCGCTGCATCGGCGAGGTGTCGCATCTCATAACATATCACGATATTCGCCCGCCCGCAACCCGGGCAGGCATACACAAATATCTCTGCAGCGTGGGATACGCGGCGGCAAAAGAGCTTATTTATATACGCCGCGCCGATCTCAGCGCTCAGTCCCCCGCCTTTCACGACGGATTTCGCTACATTGACGAATGCGAACGACTTATACTTCAGCTTGAAGCCGAGGGCGCGCCCGCGGACGTGCACGGGCTTATGATAAGCGGCGGCGACGTTATGGCGGCAGGCGTGCCGTCGGGCGCGGCGGTAGGCGAGACTTTGGAGACGCTTCTCGGCCTTGTGGCTGAGGGGAAAATACCGAACCGCCGCCGCGAGCTTTGCGATGAATGCAAAAGGATCGCGCAGAGCCTCGGCGCAAAAGAAGAGCAGAGCGCGGGCTGCGCGCGCAAATAACGGAGAGATCGGAGTTTTATATGAAAAACGGCGATTACAAAAAGCGTATCGAAGAGCTGCGGCGTCTTCTCAGATACCATTCAAAGCTTTACTACGAAAAAGACGAGCCGGAAATATCCGACTATGAATATGACATGATGTTCCGCGAGCTTACTGAGCTTGAGGCGGCTCACCCCGAGCTTGACTCGGCGGCGTCCCCCACGCACAGGGTGGGCGGCAGCGCCGACGACCGCTTTGCGAAGGTGCGTCATCCCGTAAAAATGGGCTCTCTTACGGACGTGTTCTCCTTTGACGAGCTGCGCGCGTTTGTCGACAAGGCAAAGCAGCAGCTTGCGGATATGGGCGAGACAGAGGTGCTTTTCAGCGTTGAGCCGAAGATAGACGGTCTGTCCGTTGAGCTTACCTACGAGAACGGCAGCTTTGTTCTGGGAGCTACCAGAGGCGACGGAGTTGTGGGCGAGGACGTGACGGCGAATCTTTACGAAATAAAGTCCATACCGCACAAGCTGCCCGAGCCGCTGTCGCTTACGGTGCGCGGCGAGGTGTATATGCCCCGCGATATGTTCGAAAAGCTTAACGCCGCAAAAGAAGAAGCGGGAGAAAAGCTTTGGGCAAACCCGAGAAACGCGGCGGCAGGCTCGCTGCGCCGTCTCGACCCGTCGGAGAGGGGGCTCTCCATTTTCGTTTTCAATTTTCAGACAGGCGAGCTGTACGCCGACGGCAGAGCGCCCGAGACGCACAGCGAGACCGTTGACCGCCTCAAAGAGCTCGGTTTTACGGTTATAGATATGCTTCGTGTCACCGGAGACACTGACGAGATAATCAAAGCCATAAAAGAGCTGGGAGAGCGGCGGGACAGCCTGCCAAACGATATCGACGGCGTTGTTATCAAGGCAAACTCACTTCGTCAGCGCGGGCTGCTCGGCGAAAATACAAGCACGCCCAAATGGGCGGTGGCGTACAAATTCCCGCCGGAGGAAAAACGCACAAAGCTTATAGACATAGCGCTGCAGGTGGGACGTACGGGCGTCGTAACTCCCAACGCCGTGCTTGAACCCATACGGCTCGCGGGCACTTCCGTTTCAAGAGCAACGCTGCACAATATAGATATAATCCGCGAAAAGGATATCCGCATAGGCGACACGGTCATAGTGCGCAAGGCGGGAGATATTATACCCGAGATAGTCGGAAGCGTGCCCGAGTGCCGCACGGGAGACGAAAAACCGTTCAGGTTTCCCGAGTGCTGCCCCTCCTGCGGAGAGAGGCTTGTATTTGACAGCGATGACGGTGAGGACGGCACCGAGACAGACGGCGAGGGCGCCGTCCGCTGCATAAATCCGTCCTGCCCCGCGCAGCTTGAAAGACGGCTTATACACTTTGCCTCAAAGGGCGCGATGGGGATAGACGGCATGGGTCCCGCAGTCGTAAAGCTTCTGAAGGACGCGGGTCTTGTAGCGTCGCCGGCGGATATATACAGGCTGCGCGTCGAGGATATAGAAAAGCTGCCCCGCATGGGCACCCTTTCGGCGCAGAAGCTCGCGGCATCCATCGAGGCTTCAAAATCCGCCGGAGCATCCAGGCTTTTGTTCGCGCTCGGCGTGCGCCATATAGGTGAGGCAGCCAGCGAGGATATATGCCGACGTTTCGGCGGGATATACCCGCTGTTTGACGCAGATGAAGACGAGATCGCGAAGATCAACGATATAGGCGCTGTAACCGCGCACTCCCTGAAGGAGTTTTTCGCCCTGCCCGAGACGAGAGAGCTTGTGGACAGCCTTGCGAAAAGCGGCGTTATAACGGAGTATACGGGCACTGCCGCGGGAAACAGCCTTGAGGGGCTGACATTCGTTCTGACCGGAACACTGCCCACCCTTTCCCGCAGCGAGGCTTCGGCAAAGCTCAAGGCGCTCGGCGCAAAGGTCGCCGGCAGCGTTTCCTCAAAAACATCCTACGTCGTTGCGGGAGAAGCCGCGGGCTCAAAGCTTGACCGCGCAAATCAGCTCGGCATCACCGTGATAGACGAAAACGGACTTTTCGAGCTTTTGGGAGAAAACGGCAAATAATATATGAAAACCGCCCCCCGAAGCCTTGGCTTCGGGGGGCGGTCAAAGTGCATAGAAAAAACAAAAGCAAAAGCTTATGCGAAGGACGGGAGGCGGATTATGAGAAGATATGCAAGCGGGGTCCCGAGGGCTCTTTGCGCCGTTTTATGCGCTGCGGGCGCAAACTGCGTATATTTTCTTGCGCGCTTCGGTGCATACGGTCTTGCGCCGGCAGCCGCTGCTTTATTTTCGGCAGGACTTTTTCTGACAATGCTTTCCGGCATAGAGATTTCCGGAGCGCGGCTGTTTTTTCTCAATTGGGGCAGCGAAACGCTGAAATGCTTTGTTATATGTCTTTGCATCTCGGCAGCGTACCATATTGTCCTTTTGTTTGTATGCGTGCCGCAGGATATGCGCCTTTGGCTCATAAGCGCGGGAGTGTGCGCCGCTGCCCTCGCTTTTCAGTTCTGGGTGGGCATTATAACTGTATATTGCCTCTCTCTGCAGCTTGGCATAAAGCAGCGACTTCTCGGTATTCTCTGCGGGATGATACCCGTTCTGCACCTCATAATGCTGCGGCGCATAGTTCGTCTTTGCAGCAGAGAGGTCGGATTTGAAACCTACAGGCAAACGCTTGATAAAAGCCGCGAGGGAGATAAGGTCTGCCGCACAAAGTATCCGCTGCTTTTTGTGCACGGAGTTTTTTTCAGGGATTTCAAACATATAAACTACTGGGGACGTATACCTGCGGCTCTTCGAAAAAACGGTGCTGTAATATACTACGGCGATCATCAGTCCGCAGCGTCGGTATCTGACAGCGGCAAGGAGCTTGCAGACAGAATACGCTTGATTGTCGCCGAAACGGGATGCGAAAAGCTTAATGTTATTGCACATTCAAAGGGCGGGCTTGATATGAGGTCGGCGCTCTGTTGCGGTGCCGCGCCGTATGTTGCGTCACTGACAACGATAAACACTCCGCACAGAGGGTGCGAGTTTGCCGATTATCTTTTGAAGATCGCGCCGTGTAATCTGAAGCAAAAGCTTGCGCGTACATACAACCGCGCAGCGCGCGTTTTGGGAGACAGACGCCCCGACTTTCTGGCGGCCGTGGACGATTTGACTGCGGAGAAATGCAAAAAATTCGACGCCGAAACCCCGGTTCCGCAGGGGATATATTGCCGCGGAGTGATGTCGAAAATGAAAAAAGCCTGCGGAGGAAAATTCCCCTTGAATTTTACATATAAGCTCGCAAAATATTTTGACGGAGATGGCGACGGCCTTGTCAGCGTTGAGAGTGCCCGCTGGGGCGAGGATTTTGTTCTTGTCGAGCCCGAGGGCGAGCGCGGAATATCCCACGGAGACATTATCGATCTTAACCGTGAGAATATCCCCGGCTTTGACGTGAGAGAATTCTATGTCGGCCTTGTATCCGACCTTAAAGCCCGCGGCCTGTAGGCGCGGTCTTTTTACATCCGTACCTCGCGGGCGCTTTTACCGCGTGGTTTTTGCACTCCGAAGACCGTATCTGCGGCTTTACATTATTGCGGATGCCTTTGGGCAAATCCTCTCCGATGCCTAAATTTCATACAGCTTGCGAAATAGGTCTGAATTTGTATCAGTTTGCTTTTCTTTGACCGTTTTATACGGAAACTGTTTTGTGTATACTGTTATCAGCATGCGTGAAATAGTATCGCCGCGGCCTGCATAGAATAAGTGAGACAGATATTCAAAAGGGGGCGGCATGATGACTGCGGAAATAAAGCAGTATATGCGCGGCGCGCTTTTTGCAAGGCTTCCGTTTTTTACACCGGAGGAAAAGTGCGAGGAAAAGTGGGCGTGCAGGATGAACGGCTTTTACGAAAGCCTTCTTTGCGAGGCGGAGAAGTATGCGGGCGGCGCGTCGTTTCCCCGCGGCGCGAGATACCGTGCCGTCGCCGACTGCGCCGTTGAAAAACGCGGCGGCAAGGCGGACGGAGTGCGCGTCAGGGTGAATCTTACCGTGACCGAGGGCGGACGCCGTACGGACAGCCGCATCCTTGAGCACGTATGGCAGCGAGGCGTTCTGACAAATTGTTGAAATGTTATATACCTATTATTATATACATTGTCAGGTTGTAGTGTATGCATAAAATTTCCTTGAAAATCGACAATTTGTGTGATATACTGAAAAAGTAAGAGGGGCTGTGCCCCGAAACTCATATCCGAAAAAAATTCGGCTGCAAAGGAAGGTTGAATGTGGCAAACGAAGCGATCGATATGATAAGACAAGCCGAGGCTTGGGCGGAAGAGACTTCGGCAGGCGCCGCGGCAAAAAGAGCCGCGGAGGAAAAAGCCGCAAACGAGCGGGCAAGGCAAATCGTTGAAGAAGCCCGCGCGCGGGCGCAAGCCGAAGCGAAGGAATCCGCCGAGGAAGCGGGCCGCAAGGCTGACGCAGTCGTCAGCGACGGGGTCCTTGCCGCCAGAGGCGAAGCAAAGAAAATGATAGCCGCCGCCGACGGCAACATGAACGCGGCGGTAAACGAAATAGTCCGGGGGATATTTGAAAAATGGCAGTAAGCGAGATGAAAAAGCTGTCGGCTGTCGTCATGAAAGACGACACCGAACGGCTGATAGCCGCTCTGCAAAAGCTTTGCTGCGTTGAGATATCCGAAACCGATACTTCGGACGGGACACTTGCGCCGACGGATACAAAAGAAGCGTCGGAGGCACTCGCCAGCGATATTGCAACGGCAAAGCGCGCGGTTGAATTTCTTATGCAGTATGACTGCACGAAGTATTCCATGTTCGATGCAGCGAAAACGGCGTCCATCGACGATTTCGACAGCGGACTTGATGCCGTAACGCTGGGCGAGGCGAAAACTGCCTGCGCTCTCAGCGACAGAATGGCAAAGCTTAAAACTCAGGCGGCGGACGAAAAAGCGGCTCTTGAGGCGCTTGAGCCTTGGGAAGACTGGGACGTTGCAC
>USKS01000086.1 GCA_900555345.1 uncultured Eubacteriales bacterium | reverse complement strand
TTGCGTCCCCGCCGAAGAATTTAATATATTTATCTTTGGGGAATGGTGAAATTCCATACCGGCGGTATAGTCCGCGAATCCCGCATGTGGGATTGAGCAGGTGAAATTCCTGCACCGACGGTAAAGTCCGGATGAGAAAAGATAAACGGTACATTTGTCGTTCCCTGCTTCGGCGGGGATTTTTTTGTACCGTCCGTCCCCCCGGAAAGGGTACACTTACTATGAATAATTCTGCAAAAAACATTAAAAAAATATGCACTCTCGCACTGTTTACGGCGCTGGCATATGTGTGCGTCCTTGTTTCACCCATAAAGGTCCAGTTTCTGTCCTTTAACCCGAAAGACGCAGTTATCGCTATCGGCGCAATGCTTATCGGTCCCGTGTCGGGACTGATAATGTCGGTCGTTACATCCCTTATAGAGATGGTAACTGTAAGCACAACAGGTCCCTGGGGCATGCTAATGAACGTCATTTCAAGCGCAGTCTTTTCCTGCAGCGCCGCACTTGTATATAAATACAGAAGAAAAATGTCAGGCGCGATAATGGGATTGCTTACTTCCGTCGTACTGACCACAGCCGTTATGATGGGTGCAAACCTGCTTATAACTCCGTTGTATATGGGCGTTTCGACTACCGATGTCGCAAAGCTCATTCCTACGCTTCTTCTTCCGTTCAATTTTACAAAAACAGTTCTCAACGCCGCTATCGTGCTGCTGCTTTATAAGCCACTGACTACGGCGCTCAGAAAAACAGGTCTTGCGTCCGCAGAGCCCCAACGTCGGTCACCCGCCGCGAATGAAGAGGCGGCACGCGGCGAGAGCGGCGCAGAAGAAAAGAATCGCTCAAAGCTCAGCCACACAAGGCTTACAATAGCTGTAACTGTTGCTGCGCTTGTACTCATCGCTGCCTGCATCGCCGTATTTGTCCTTGTTCTCGGCGGCGAGATAAATATATGACATCAGTCGGTCGGCAAAGTTTTTGACCCTAATTTACAAATTGTACTTGATTTGCAGCGGTAAAATATGTAAAATATACATAGATTTTTGCTTGGAGAGAACGTATGATAGATTTTTTGGACGTGCTGAAGGTTTTCGGTATGTCAATGCTGCCTGTGTTTGAGCTGCGAGGCTCTATAGTTGTCGGCGCGGCGATGGATCTGCCGTGGTGGCTGAACTACATAGTCAGCGTTTGCGGAAACCTTTTGCCTGTGCCCTTTATACTGCTTTTCATCCGTGGTATACTTCATTGGATGAAAGGTGTAAAGGGGCTTTGCAAAATAGCTCTCTGGCTTGAAAAAAAAGCACAGAAGCACTCTGTCAAGGTCATGAAATATGAAACCTTCGGACTGTTTCTGTTTGTCGCGATCCCTATCCCCGGAACCGGAGCATGGACCGGCGCGCTTGTAGCTTCGCTTTTTGATATGAGAATGAAATATTCTCTCGTTTCTATCGCCTGCGGCGTGCTTTGCGCCGGAGTGATCATGATATGCGCAAGCTACGGCTTTATATCGTTTCTCTCAATATTTGCATGATATTATGCAAGTGCCGCCTGCGGGCGGCACTTTTTTTGCCAATGCATCGGCGCTTTAGCGGCAATTTCGATGCCGAAATCGGCATAGTTTACAAAATGTTATTGAATTTTCCCACTAACAGTGGTAATATTGTGCTATAATAGCATATATTATTTATAATGCTAATATGAATTATAATCGTACGAAAGGCTAAACGTAAAATGAGAAAAGTTCTATCCGCTATTCTTGCAACGGTCATGTTTCTGAGCGTATTCAGCATAATTGCCGGGGCACAGGATTTCATCTGCGACGATACATACGATATCGGTAATGTGGACCGCTCGGCGGACATAACCCCTAACGCGATTGATGTCTATTACATGAGGTCATATCTTGTCGGAAGAGAAATTGATGCCGATCTGAACGCCGCCGATATTAACGGCGACGGCAAGGTCGACACCGTTGACGTTTATCTGCTCAGATGCATTCTTGTATCACAATACGACATTTCGGATTTCGATAACGGAAAGCAGATATATACCTTGCAGATCGGCGGAACCGATATATCCGAATTTGATATCAGTCTCCCCGATTACACATCCGACGAAACTAACGGCATGTACACCGCGGAGACGCTGCAGAAGTATATTCTGGAGGCGACCGGCAGCCGTTTGAGAATAGTTCGCGGAGCGAGCGACAGCGATCACTCCATAATCATTCACGAAGTCGACCGCTGGAGTGAACTTGGACTGGAGCTTGAAAACGAAAACTATAAATATACCGTCAAGAACGGCAACCTAGAGCTTTACGGAACATACCGCGGCAATATGTACGCCGCGTTTGAGATAATCGAAAAATATCTCGGCTACCGCTTTTTTGATAATACTTATACATACCTTTATAAAACGAGATACGTCAATATTCCCGACGGCACCGACGTGTTCTTCAAGCCCTATCTGAGATTCAGACACACCGGTCAGAACGTCGGTGCGCTTGATACATACTATCTGCCCGCACGGATGAACGGTTCTAGAAGCGGTCCGGCTACTTCAGACCCGAAGCACGGCACATTTTACGGTCATCAGTTCTGCAACGCTCATTCCTTCGGACTTTACTGGAGAATGGCAACGGGTACGCGCCCGGCGGATAATGATCCCGCGTATCCTACCGCTGCGGATCGATATAACCGCCAGTACGAAACCGGTTTCCAGCAGAACGAGCTGGATTGGCAGCCCTGCGCAAGCGATGAGAGTACATACGAACTGCTTTTCAAAGGAATGCTTGATACCATAGCCAGAATGGAATCGTGGGAGGGCTTTGCATGGTACTACGATTTCAAGAACAGTGACGGAAGCATGACGGACTATGTCCGTTCCCGCCAGGCAAGTATGTCGTTCTCGCTGTGCGATAATGAGGAGTACTGCACCTGCCGTCCCTGCTCACGCTTTGCAAAGGGTGTAACGAACAAAGACGGCGTAGTGCTGAAGCCCGCCGAGGGATTCTCCGGTCTGTATATAAATCTCGCAAACAAAGCAAGCGTCGATCTGCAGAAGTATTATCCCGGTCTGCGCGTCCATTCGATCCTTTATAACCACGCTATCCCCGCAACTGTAAAACCCGATAAAAACCTTATCGTTTACTATTGCGGTCAGGGCTGCAACAACCACGTCCTCGGCAGCGACGAATGCGGGACCTGCATGGGTCAGCTGAAAAAAGAGAATAACGTGATCACCAACGCGTCTCTCAGAGCGTGGGGTCAGCTGTGTCAGGAGACCGGCGCTGAGCTTTGGTTCTGGTACTACGGCGTAACGTATCATTACTATCTTGTAGGCCTGCCCTGCATATTCAACCTTTACTACGACTATCAGTTCCTGTACAGTATCGGCTGCCGCGGCATCAACTACGAGGGCGGCGGACGCAACTACAACTTTGAAACGCTGAAGGCATATCTTTCGACCAGACTCCAGTGGGATCCCACTATGACCTACGACGAGTTTATCGGTCATATGAAAGAATACCTGTATATGTACTACGGCGACGGATATGAGGAAATATACGAGTTTATCGAAATGGAGAATACCGCGGGAGACGAGTGCGGGACCTGCTTCATATCCAACTTCGACAGGCCCGGCGATATGTACTCATACGCATATATTGCAGAGCACTACGAGTATATGAGATCGCTTCTCACAACGGCACTTGAAAAAGCCGACAGAGCTGACAGACAGAGCCGCATAAAAACACTTATATGCTGCTTCGATTTCCTCGGGCTTTCAAGTGCATATGACGAAATGTATACAAACGGCAACGCGGAGTCCCGCGCGCTTTACGAAGAGCGTTACACGGCATTTTATAACTATCTGAAGGATAACAACATGACTATCTTCTCGGATCCCGTAACATATACAATCCCCGCAAAGTGCGACTTTACCGTAAATCCCATGACGCAGTTCTATGATAACGGAAGCCGTCGAGACGGCGTAACTCCGTAAACCGTGAGAAACAAAAAAGAGGCTGACGACAGTCAGCCTCTTTTTTTGCTGCGCATTCGGGCTCCGCGGGCGAAAAAACAAAGATCTCCCGCCCGCGGCGGGAGATCACATTATGAACTATTTTTCTCGGATAACGACCTTGCCGCTGCACTCCATAACGGGGTCCTCGGATATGATCTCGCCCACGCCGTCGCAGACGATGACTCCCGAGCGGGGGTTTTTAACGGACATGATGCTGCCGACCACATCCGCATCCACGTCGGAGTACTCAAACGAAAGGTCCGTGTCCTCCATGGTGCAGTTTATAAGCTTCAAATTTTTGCAGTAGCAAAGCGGCTGCGTGCCGGAGATCTTGCAGTTTATTAGCGTGAGACCGTCGGAAAACCAGCCGAGATATTCGCCTTTCACAACGCTGTCGCGCACCGTTATATTCGTGCTGTGCCAAAAGGCGTCTTTGGTGTCAAGGATACAGTCAGAGACAGTCAGCCCGTGCACATACTGAAAAGAGTATTTTCCGTGCAGCCTGACATCTTCAAGATGTACGTCGCTGCTGTCGAAAAATGCGTATTCCGCCTCAATTGAGGTGTCTTTGAGAGACAGACCGCTGCATTTCCAGCCGAATTCCGGTGAGCATATGTCGCAGGAGGAAATATGTATATTGCTGCATTCGCGAACGGCTTTTATACCGTGCAGATTGCTGTCCTCTATGACGCCGTCCGTCGCGTACCATATGGCGGCGCGCGTTTTTTCGTCCATGGTGCTGTCTTTCATATTGAACTTTTTAACGTGCCAGAGAGGATATCTCAGAGAGAAGCTGCAATCCTCAACTCCTATGTTGCGTGCTTCCTTCAGCACCGATTCGCCGTCGGCGGGACCGGCAAAAACGCAGTCCTTAACATCGGTGTCGCAAAGGTTGTAGAGCGCGCGCTCTTCATCGAATGTTTTGTTCTCAATAGTGTTTCTCATAGTCTGTCCTTTTGCTGTTTTGCGGTACGGCTGCGGCGCTTTGCGCCGAAAGCCGTGATATCGGTGTGCGATCTTTAAAAGACGGCGTTCTTATTCCGTGGGGAGCGTGAGCATACGGTAGCTGCGCCGAATCATTTCATCTCCCGCCGAGTTTTCAACCGTAATGTGACCGGTATGACCGTCATCCGTGCGCAGAAGCCCCGCGGCACAAAGCCTGCGGCGGAGCTCCGCCGCCGTTCCGCGGCTGCCGTCTATTATATTTATGTTTTTGTTCTTCAGATACTCTCTCAGATGGGGACGCAGGAAAGGGTAGTGCGTGCAGCCGAGAACGATAGTTTCCGTGTCGTCGGTGATATACGGCTGAATGTGCTCTTTGAAATAGGCGTCAAGCACCGCGCCTGAAAGCTCGCAGTTTTCCACAAATTCCATAAGCCCCTCGCAGGGAACGGCGCGCACACGGGACGTGCTGCCGTACTTATTCAAAAGGCTTTGAAACTTTTCCTGCCTGAGCGTCATAGGCGTGGCAAGCACAAGTATCTCACCGCCGCGGCTTGCTTCGCAGGCGGGTTTTATTGCAGGTTCAATGCCGACTATGGGCATTTCCGGATATTTCTCGCGCAGCAGCCTGACCGCGGCAGCCGTGGCTGTGTTGCAGGCGACTACAAGCCCTTTTATGCCTTGCCGCATCAGATTTTCCACAACGCCGAAGGTAAGCGTCTGTATCTCCCGCGTGCTTTTTGTGCCGTATGGCGCGTTTGCGGAATCGCCGTAATATATAAAATCCTCGCAGGGAAGTATGGATACAGCCTCTTTCAGAACGCTCAGTCCGCCGAGACCCGAGTCCATAAACCCTATGGGAAGCTTGACTCTTTCAATGCTGTTCATTGTACTTCCTATAAAAAACGTGCGTTTTATCATCATTTGTTCCAAGTCAATTATATATCATAGCGCGGATAAAGTCAACGGAAAACGAACTTGTATTTTTTGCCCGCGGGTGGTATAATCAGGTAAAAGATGTGACGGAGGTGTAATAGCGTGACAAGAGAAGAAGTGCTTGAATACGCGCTGCGTCAATTTGACGTTCGCCCGGACAGCCCATTTGACGAGGATTTCGACACCATGGTGCTGCGGCACCCCGCAAGCGGCAAGTGGTTCGGACTTATAATGAATGTGAATGAGGACAGGCTCAGCCTTGAGAGCGGACGGCGCGGCGGCTTTGCGGATGTTCTGAACGTCAAATGCGACCCCGAGGTGGGAGCGTCACTTGTCAACGGCAAAAGCATCATCCCCGCATACCACATGAACAAGCGGCATTGGCTTTCGGTTATTCTGGACCGCGCCGAACGTGAGGACGTTGAGTTCCTTCTGAACATAAGCTTTGATCTGACGCTTGCGCGAAAAGATAAAATATGAAAAAAGCCGCCGCGGAGCACTGCTCCGTGGCGGCTTTTTCATATTTTATTGCTCCTCGAAAGCATCTTTGGAGAGACCGCAAATGGGGCAAACCCATTCTTCGGGAACATCCTCCCAAGCCTGTCTCTTATACACATCTGACGCTGCCGACGATATGCAGTGTG
>USKS01000085.1 GCA_900555345.1 uncultured Eubacteriales bacterium | reverse complement strand
TATCAAAGAAGGGCTCGGCGGCGTTCCCGGCAAGATCACCAGCGCCCCCGCAAGCCATCTTTCCACCCTCTGCAACCAGATGGTGAACTTTCTCGGCATTATGCAGAACGAATGGGCGGGCGCGCAGGCGTTCTCCTCTTTTGACACATATCTCGCTCCCTTCGTAAAGGTCGACGACCTGAGCTACGAGCAGGTCAAAAAGTGCATCGAAAGCTTTATATACGGCGTCAACACCCCGTCCCGCTGGGGCACACAGGCTCCTTTCTCCAACATCACGCTGGACTGGACGGTCCCCGCGGACCTCGCCGAGCAGAACTGCATCATCGGCGGCAAGGAGCAGAATTTCAAGTACAAGGACTGCAAAAAGGAAATGGATATGGTCAACCGCGCCTTTATCGAGATCATGATAGAGGGCGACGCCAACGGCAGAGGTTTTCAGTATCCTATTCCCACATATTCCATCACCAAAAATTTCGACTGGTCGGAGACCGAGAACAACAAGCTGCTCTTTGAGATGACCTCAAAGTACGGCACACCATACTTCTCCAACTATATAAACTCCGACATGGAGCCCAGCGACGTGCGCTCCATGTGCTGCCGTCTGCGTCTCGACCTCAGAGAGCTGCGCAAAAAGTCCGGCGGCTTCTTCGGCAGCGGCGAGTCCACAGGCTCTATCGGCGTCGTTACCGTAAATATGCCCCGTATCGCTTACCTTGCCGAAAACGAGGCGGATTTCTACAAGCGGCTTGACCACGTTATGGACATTGCCGCGCGCAGTCTGAAAATAAAGCGCGAGGTTATCACAAAGCTTTTGGATGAGGGACTTTATCCCTACACAAAGCGCTATCTCGGCACGTTTACGAACCACTTCTCCACCATCGGTCTTGTGGGCATGAACGAAGCGGGACTCAACGCGCGTTGGATACGTAAGGATATGACGCACCCCGAAACGCAGGAGTTTACAAAAGAAGTGCTTGACCACATGAGAGAGCGCCTCTCCGACTATCAGGAGCAGTACGGCGACCTCTACAATCTGGAGGCGACCCCCGCGGAGTCTACGAGCTACCGTCTTGCAAAGCACGATAAAAAGCGCTTCCCCGACATTATCACGGCGCACGAGGGCGCAACACCCTACTATACGAACTCTTCGCACCTGCCCGTGGGCTTTACGGACGACATCTTTACAGCCCTCGACATTCAGGACGATCTGCAGACACGCTATACCTCGGGCACGGTGTTCCACGCCTTCCTGGGCGAGAAGCTGCCCAGCTGGAAGAGCGCCGCAAACCTTGTGAGAAAGATAGCGGAAAACTACAAGCTGCCCTACTACACCCTGTCCCCCACATACTCCGTATGTAAGGATCACGGATATATCGCCGGCGAGAAGAAAGAGTGCCCCATATGCGGCGGCAAGACCGAGGTGTACTCCAGAATTACCGGCTACTACCGTCCCGTGCAGAACTGGAACGACGGCAAAACGCAGGAGTACAAGGACAGAGTTACCTACAATATCGACACGAGCGTTATGCACCGCAGCGGCTGCCCCGCAGACGGCAAAGCCGATGCCCCCGAGACGACCGCCACAGAGAGCAGCACTCCCATGCTTTTCGCGACAAAGACCTGCCCCAAGTGCAAGGTAGCCGCGTCAATGCTGGACAAGGCGGGGATCTCCTATGAAAAGGTCTACGTTGAAGACAACGAGGAGCTTGCGCGCAGTCTCGGACTTCACCAGGCACCGACCCTTGTCGCAAACGGCAAAAAATATGTTGAGATCGCGGGCGTGCGCGAGTTTATCGACGGCGCGGCGAAAGAAGCATAAAAGCGAGAGACAGGCGGCAAAATAAATACAGCCCGTAAAGGCTGCCGCATTAGGCAGCCTTTACGCTGTTAAAGCGCATGCCCTCCATACGGCGCGGCAAACGCCGCTTTGCCCAAAAGTTTGAAAGAGAGAAACCGAAAAAATGTATGATATAATCGTAGTCGGCGCGGGCTGCGCCGGACTTACGGCGGCGCTGTACGCCCGCCGTGCGGACAAAAGCGTGCTCGTACTTGAGCGCGATACCTTCGGCGGTCAGATCACCTTTTCGCCGAAGGTCGAAAACTATCCCGGTATAAAGCAGATGAGCGGCAACGAATTTGCCGATATGCTTGTTGAGCAGGTGCTTGAGCAGGGCGCGGATATAGAACTCGGGTGCGCCGTCGGAATAGCGGCCGCGCCGAGCGGCGAGAAAACGGTCATCTGCGAGGACGGATCGGAGTATAGCGCAAAAGCCGTGATACTTGCCACCGGCGCGCGGCACAGAACGCTCGGCGTCGAGGGCGAAGAAGCGCTTACGGGGCACGGCATCTCATACTGTGCCGTTTGCGACGGCGCATTCTACCGCGACACCGACGTTGCCGTTATAGGCGGCGGAAATTCGGCGCTGCAGGAAGCGCTTCAGCTTTCCGATATATGCAGAAAAGTCACCATTGTGCAGAATCTCGACACCTTTACGGGAGAGGCAAGACTGCTTGACGCGCTGAAAAAGCGGGACAATGTGGACTATATAACGGGCACCGTCGTCGCGGGCTTTGAGTCCGAGGAGGGAGAGCTGTCCGCCCTGGTTTTGCGGCGCGTCTCCGACGGCGAAAGCTCGCTTCTTAAGGTAAACGGCGCGTTTGTGGCTATCGGTCTTATCCCCGACAACGGCGCTTTTGCGGATGCGGTACCTCTCGACGAGCGGGGATATTTTGACACGGACGAAAGCTGCACTTCTCCGTGCGAGGGCATATATACCGCGGGCGACTGCCGCGCCAAGGGCGTGCGTCAGCTTACCACCGCCGCCGCCGACGGCTCTGTTGCGGCACTTGCCGCCTGCCGATATATCGACTCGCTGACCGAGGGCTGAGGACTACCTGCGGTCGGCCGCGACATTACGACAAAGTGCTGTAAAGAGGAGGGCACGGCAAAAATATGGCAAATTATATTCTTTTTGACCTTGACGGTACTCTTACCGACCCGGGAGTGGGGATTACATCCTCGGTGCAGTATGCGCTTCGCGCGTACGGTATAGAGGTTGAGGACCGCACAAAGCTCAACTGCTTTATCGGCCCTCCCCTGCACGAATCGTTTATTAAATACTACGGTTTTTCAAACCTTATGGCGTTTGACGCCATAACAAAATACCGCGAGTATTACAGCACCCGCGGCATATTTGAAAACGAGGTTTACGACGGCATACCCGAGCTGCTTGCAGATCTTAAAGCGGCGGGAAAGACTGTCATTATGGCAACGTCGAAGCCGGAATGCTACGCAAGACAGATCGCCGATCACTTTGACATTACAAATTATTTCGACTGCATCACGGGCAGCGAGCTTGACGGTCGCCGTGTGGACAAGGCGGAGGTCATAGAGTGCGCCCTTGAGCGCGTGGGCGAGCCCGACAGGGGCGAATGCGTTATGATCGGCGACAGGATGCACGATATTTTAGGTGCAAAAAAAGCAGGAATTTCTTCCGTCGGCGTTCTGTACGGCTACGGAAGCCGCGAGGAGCTGAGCGCCGCCGGGGCGGACTTTCTGGCCGCCGATCTCGACGAGCTGAAAGCAATTCTGCTTCAGGAATAAAAAACAACGGGAGGAACATGGATATGGACATCAGCAGCAGGGTCGCTCAGGGCCTGCTCTCCATCGGCGCGGTCTTTCTGCGCCCGCAGGAGCCGTTCACTTGGGCAAGCGGCATCAAAAGCCCGATCTATTGCGATAACCGCCTCATTCTCACCGCTCCCGCCGTGCGCGATACGGTCGAGCGCGCCATCGCGGACACGGTGCGCCGCGAGTTCCCGCAGGCGGAGGTTTTGATGGGCACCGCCACGGCGGGCATCGCCCACGCCGCCATCGCCGCGCATCTGCTCGGCCTGCCTATGGGCTATGTGCGCTCGGGCAGCAAGGACCACGGCAGAAAAAATCAGATCGAGGGCAGGCTCGAGGCGGGGCAGAGGGTCGTCGTGGTCGAGGACCTCATCTCCACCGGCGGCAGTGTGCTGGATACGGTCGCGGCGCTGCGCGAGGCAGGCGCCGAGGTGCTCGGCGTTGTGAGCATCTTCACCTACGGCATGAAAAAGGGCGTTGAGCGCATGGCCGAGGCAAAGGTCAAGAGCGTGAGCCTGACAAATTTAGATACCATCGCCCGCGTGGGCGCAGAGGAGCATTACATCACAGAGGCGGATGTCGCGCGGCTGCTGGCCTTCCGCGACGACCCCGCCGACGAAAGCTGGATCACAAAAGGAGAAACAAACTGATATGAAAAGCCTGATCGACATTCTGGAGCTCTCCGAGCAGGAGATCATGGAGCTGGTGAATACCGCCGGCGACATCATCGACCATCCCGCCGAATACGCACACAAGTGCGACGGCAAGATCCTCGCGACCCTCTTTTTCGAGCCCTCCACCCGCACCCGTCTGAGCTTTGAGAGCGCGATGCTCTCTCTCGGCGGCAAGGTGCTCGGCTTCTCGGAGGCAAAAAGCTCGTCCGCTGCCAAGGGCGAGAGCGTGGCGGACACGATCCGCACCGTGAGCTGCTACAGCGACATCATCGCCATGCGCCATCCCAAGGAGGGCGCGCCGCTGGTGGCGTCCATGCACTCGCTCGTGCCCGTCATCAACGCAGGCGACGGCGGTCACAACCACCCCACGCAGACGCTCACCGACCTTCTGACCATCCACCGCGAGATGGGACGCTTTGAAAACCTCACCGTCGGTCTCTGCGGCGACCTCAAGTTCGGCCGCACGGTGCACTCCCTTGTCTCCGCGATGAGCCGCTACCCCGGCGTCCGCTTTGTGCTCATCTCCCCCGAGGAGCTCAAGCTGCCGCGCTATGTCAAGGAGCAGTACATCAAGGCCAAGAATATCCCTTACACGCAGTCCACCGATCTCGAGGCCGTCATGCCGGAGCTGGACATCCTCTACATGACGCGCGTGCAGCGCGAGCGCTTCTTCAACGAGGAAGACTATCTGCGCCTCAAGGACAGCTACATCCTCACGCCCGACAAGCTCAGGGGCGCGAAGGAGTCTCTTCGCATCCTGCATCCGCTGCCGCGTGTGAACGAGATCTCCGTCGCCGTGGACGACGACCCGCGCGCGTGCTACTTCAAGCAGGTGCAGTACGGCAAGTACATCCGCATGGCGCTGATCCTCAAGCTGTTGGAAATCAAGTGAGAAAGGAAGTGAGACACAATGATCATTGACTGCAAGAAAACGATGGGTGCTTCGGGACTCTACTCTTTTGCGGTAACGATAAGCGTTGACGACAAGGTAAGAGGTAAAGGTGAACTTATGTTTACAGCCGTTGATAAATCAGCAATATATGAGAATTGATCACGGCAAGGAGGTATTATTTTAATGGCAAAAACAGCTTTTATTTTTCCCGGACAGGGAGCACAGTATGTCGGCATGGCCAAGGATTTTTACGATAAATACGAGGAGTGCCGTAAGATAATAGATGAGGCTGATGAGCTTATGGATTTTGACCTCAAGGCAGTCTTCCTCGCGCGTATAGTGCGCAGTGAGGAGCTGCTCTGTCCGGTCTTCGCAGACGCTTACGGATTGCAGCACGAAGTCTGCGTTGCTGTAGAGGGTATCGTAAATGCGCAGGAAAAACAGCGGGCGGCCGCAGTTGCAGAGTGCCTCACTGCCGCGGTTTGTGAAAGAGCGGATGACGTCCTGCCGGTCAAAATCCAGCTCCAGCCGCAGGGCGTTGTTCTGCATTACGAACTGACGGATGTTTTCAGCCATTTACCGCACCTCCCTGACGCAGCGGAAGCCTACCGTTGCGATCCTGTCCATCGCATCGCCAAGCAGATGGACCTTCAAGTGACAATCGTTTCGTACCGCGCCGCTTTCCGTGTGCCAATAGTACGGCGCCGTATAATAAGAGCCGCCGCGCAGGACGATGAAGGTATGTCCGTCACCGCCGTCGGTGATGCGCTCGCTCGTAAATTCCCAGACATTACCGCACATGTTGTACAGTCCGAAAGGCGAGCGTCCCTCCGGATGGGCGTTGACCGGCTCAAGGTGCTCACTGAACACATTGCAGCAGGCATAGCGTTTTTCATTGCCCCACGGCCACGCGAGCTTGTCGGGGCCGGCGGCAAGATACTGCCACTCCTGCTCCGTCGGGAGCCGCTTTCCTTAAAACGCGGCATACGCCTTCGCGTCGTCCTGACTGACGTTGACGACCGGGAGATCGGCGTCCTCTTCACGGTAGCTTCCGTTTTCCCAGTGCTTGAGATAGTTTTCCGTGTGCTCCGGCTGATAGCCGCTTTCGCGCAGGAACTGCGCGTACATGGCGTTCGTGACACAGTAGACGTCCGCTTCCAATGGGCCGACCGTGACCATCTTCGGGCCGTGGTCCATCTGGCAGTCGCCCTCCATGATGCGGTGGCAGACACGGTAGATATAGCTTGCAGGTTCGATTCGGACAGTTTCCTGAGCGATCATTTTATACAGACTCCTTTCTCTTGGCTCGTTCCCATTTGTGGTGCATGCGGCAGAAAACCGCAGTCGCCGCGACCGCAAGCAAGATCTGCGCGATCACATACGGCGTATAGG
>USKS01000084.1 GCA_900555345.1 uncultured Eubacteriales bacterium | reverse complement strand
GCCCAGATCCAGTACGCTGCATATCTTTTTGTCGGGCGAGAATTTCCCGAAAGCGCGCCCGAAAAAGTCCGCCCACGCGCCGTAGTCGGTTTCGGAATTAAGTCTGTCGTAAAATTCGCTCAGCGCAAAGTATGCGCCGCACGGCACATCCCCCTGTTTCACTCCGGACGCTCTCCCGCCTTGTTGAGATTGTCCAAAACAAGGGTGTAGCCGTCGCTTCCGTACTTGAGGCAGCGGTTCACGCGGCTGATCGTCGCCGTTGAAAGCCCCGTTTTTTCGATGATCTCCGTGTATGTCTTTTCGTCGGAAAGCATTTTTGCAGCTGTCAGACGGTTTGACATATCGATGATCTCGGTGATGGTGCAGATGTCCTCAAAAAACGCTTTGCACTCCTCAACGCTTTTAAGCGACAGTATACCCTTGAAAAGGTATTCCATTTTAGAGTCCATTTCTTTTTTAGCCATTATGTTTCCTCTTTTCTGCCGATTTTGCCTGTTATTCGGCGTCTCCGGCATTTATGATAAGTCCCGCCGCCTCCTCGGGGGTGCAGCCTTTGATGTAGCTTCCGATATCGTCAAGCGCAGGTATGAGCGCATCGTATTCCAGTGCCTTGCCGCGCAGCTTTTCGCAAAGCTCTTTTGTGTCGCGCTCTCCGAAAAAGTCGCCGTTTATTTCAATATTATTTATAATACCGCCGTCGGCACCGAGCGTGATCTCCACCGTTCCGTAGGGAAAACGTTTTCTGCACACAAAGCCGTGAGAGGGAGACGCGCCGAAATTCCAACTCCAGAGAGAGTATTTGTCGTCTCTCAGCTTTTGAATGCCGCACTTTTCCTCATCGGTAAATTCACGCGGCACGCCGAACTCGCCCGCGATAAGCTCGCAAAGCTTTGCGGCAAAGCCATCGGCGCTGTCCGGTCCGCAGTACCCATCTATTTCGGAAATATTGCACACGCGCGAGCGTACGCTCTTTATCCCTTTGGATTCAAGCTTATCCCTTGAAACGCGCAGCGCGCGGGCAAGTCCCGTCATATCCGCGCTGAAAAGCAGCGTTCCGTGGTGCATGAGCCGCCGTCTGCCGTCTGTTGCGTTGTAAACGCACTGAGCGTTGCCGGAGATCTTGCAGCCGTTTGCGGTTATGTCGTTTCTGCCGTCCGCCTCGGCGGGGACGCCCATTTTACGCAGCGCCGCGATCACAGGAGCGGTAAAGCGCCCGAAATCAAGACCGCCCTCGTCCGCGTCGGTAATGAACGTAAAGTTCACGTTGCCCGGATCGTGAAAAACCGCGCCGCCGCCTGTGAGTCTGCGGACCACCTTGATGCCGCTTTTTCGGATGTATTCGGTGTCCACCTCGGAATATGTATTCTGATTTTTGCCCACGATGACGGAACGGTCGTTGCGCCAGAGCATAAAAATGTCGTCGTGTGAGTGCTCGAGAAGATACTCCTCGGACGCAAGATTGAAATATGCATCCACGACGGAATTGTTTATTACGGTCATACAGCCTCCGCGCCGCGCTTTAGCGCTCTAAAACATTTACTGAGTACATTGTAACACCGCCGACGACGTTTTGCAACCGAAGTGCGAAAATTCGGCTTATATACCAAAAATGATGTT
This sequence comes from uncultured Eubacteriales bacterium, assembly GCA_900555345.1. Next base: position 5,035 of record USKS01000084.1, on the reverse strand, counting down.
ATAAATTATACGCTTTGCCGCACGGAGCATGTGCACGCCGAACAGATTTATGCCGCAGCAAAAAGGAGAAAGCCATGCCTATCGTATACGACAGCGAGCAGGGAACATTCAGGCTTGACGGCGCATCGTCAAGCTACATCATCAAAATCTATAAAGAAGGATATATTCTTAACCTTTACTACGGTGCGATCTGTACCGGCATATGCGCCGACGGTATCGCGCCGGGGTATATGTGTAAACTTATTGTAAACAAATTGATTTTTTGTGTTCGGTCGACAATTTTTTTTGCAAAACTATAGAAATCGCGGGAAAAATATGATAGAATAACAGTTGCGACACATTGTGCCGCTTATTATGCTGACAATTTAAATATATTTTGGAGGATTGTAAAATGGGAAAGAAGTATGTATACCTTTTCTCCGAGGGTAACGCAAGCATGCGTGAGCTGCTCGGCGGTAAAGGCGCAAACCTGGCGGAGATGACCAACATCGGTCTGCCTGTTCCCCAGGGCTTCACGATCTCAACGGAGGCGTGCACTCAGTACTACGACGACGGCAGAAAGATCAGCGACGAGATCATGGCTCAGACCATGGAAGGCGTTAAGAAGATGGAAGAGATCAACGGCAAGAAGTTCGGCGATCTCAAGAACCCCCTGCTTGTTTCCGTCCGCTCCGGCGCACGTGCATCCATGCCCGGTATGATGGACACCATCCTCAACCTCGGACTTAACGACGAGGTTGTAGAGGCTATGATCGCCGGCAACGACGATCCTAAGTTCAAGAGATTCGTATACGACTCTTACAGAAGATTTATCCAGATGTTCTCCGACGTCGTTATGGAAGTCGGCAAGAAGTACTTCGAAGAGCTCATCGACAAGATGAAGAAGGAAAAAGGTGTTCAGTTCGACGTAGAGCTTACCGCCGACGACCTGAAGGAGCTCGCGCGCCAGTTCAAGGCAGAGTACAAGGAAAAGATCGGCGAGGACTTCCCCTCCGACCCCGTTACTCAGCTTAAGCTCGCTATCGAGGCAGTTTTCCGTTCATGGGACAACCCCCGTGCAAACGTATACCGCCGCGACAACGACATTCCTTACTCCTGGGGCACTGCGGTCAACGTAATGCCCATGGTATTCGGTAACCTCAACAACAACTCCGGTACAGGCGTTGCCTTCACCCGTGACCCCGCGACCGGCGAAAAGAAGCTCATGGGCGAGTTCCTTGTAAACGCACAGGGCGAGGACGTTGTTGCGGGTGTCCGCACACCTATGCCCATCGCACAGATGGCAGATCAGTTCCCCGAGGCATACGCAGAGTTCGTAAAGGTTTGCGACCTGCTTGAGAATCATTACCACGACATGCAGGATATGGAGTTCACCGTTGAGAACGGCAAGCTTTATATGCTCCAGTGCCGTAACGGTAAGAGAACCGCTCCCGCAGCTCTCCAGATCGCATGCGACCTGGTTGACGAGGGCATGAAGACCGAGGAAGAGGCTGTCCTCATGATAGACCCCAGAAACCTCGATACACTTCTCCATCCCCAGTTCGACGCAAAGGCACTCAAGGCAGCTAACCCCATCGGCAAGGGTCTGGGCGCTTCTCCCGGAGCAGCTTGCGGTAAGATCGTGTTCACCGCAGATGACGCAGAGTCTTGGAAGGCTCGCGGCGAGAAGGTAGTTCTCGTTCGTCTCGAGACCTCTCCCGAGGACATCACCGGTATGAAGGCTTCCGAGGGTATCCTCACCGTTCGCGGCGGTATGACCAGCCATGCAGCAGTTGTTGCACGCGGCATGGGCACCTGCTGCGTATCCGGCTGCGGCGATATCGCAATGGACGAGGCTAACAAGAAGTTCACTCTGGCAGGCAAGACCTTCCACGAGGGCGACTTCATCTCCATCGACGGCTCTACCGGTAACATCTACGACGGTGTTATAGCAACCGTTCCCGCTTCCATCAGCGGCAACTTCGGCAGAGTTATGGCATGGGCTGATAAATACAGAAAGCTCGGCGTCCGCACCAACGCGGATACTCCCGCAGACGCAAAGAAAGCACGCGAGCTCGGCGCAGAGGGCATCGGACTTTGCCGTACGGAGCACATGTTCTTCGATCCCGAAAGAATCGGCGCGTTCAGAGAGATGATCTGCTCCGACAACGTTGAGGAGAGAGAAGCAGCTCTCGCAAAGATCGAGCCTATGCAGCAGGCAGACTTTGAGGCTCTCTACGAGGCGCTTGAGGGCTGCCCCGTAACCATCAGATTCCTCGATCCTCCGCTTCACGAGTTCGTTCCCACCGAGGATGACGATATAAGAGCACTTGCCGCAAATCAGGGCAAGACCGTTGAAGAGATAAAGACCATAATCGACTCTCTGCACGAGTTCAACCCCATGATGGGTCACCGCGGCTGCCGTCTTGCCGTAACATACCCCGAGATCGCAGTAATGCAGACAAAGGCTGTTATCAAGGCAGCTATCAACGTTAAGAAGAACCATCCCGAATGGAACGTTGAGCCCGAGATCATGATTCCTCTCGTAGGCGACGTAAAAGAGCTTAAGTACGTTAAGGACTTCGTTGTTAAGACCGCTGACGCGGTTATCGCAGACGCAGGCATAGATCTCAAGTACCAGGTAGGTACCATGATCGAGATCCCCAGAGCCGCACTCACCGCAGACGAGATCGCAAAAGAGGCAGACTTCTTCTGCTTCGGAACCAACGACCTTACCCAGATGACCTTCGGCTTCAGCCGTGACGACGCAGGTAAGTTCCTCAACGCATACTACGATACAAAGATATTCGAGAACGATCCCTTCGCAAAGCTCGACCAGCACGGCGTAGGCAAGCTCATGGAGCTGACGCTCAAGCTGGGCAAGCCCGTAAATCCGAAGCTTCATGTCGGTATCTGCGGCGAGCACGGCGGCGACCCCTCTTCCGTAGAGTTCTGCAACAAGATCGGTCTTGACTATGTGTCCTGCTCACCCTTCCGTGTGCCGATCGCCCGCCTCGCAGCAGCACAGGCTGCTATTAAGGAGCAGGGAAACAAGTAATTGTTCCTTCCTCAAAATTGCCGATTTGACGATTGACGAAGCGTATGCTCATAAGTATCTGAAAACAGTTTCTGATGTGCACCACTTCAAAACATCAAATTGGAAAGATGTAAAGGTTTCAATTTATATCTAAAATGAATCCCTCTGTTGAGTAAAATCAGCAGAGGGATTTTTGCGTTCGTTGACATAATCCATTATTAATGCTATAGTATTGTAGAGGTGAAATAATAATGGATTTTTTGTCGAATGAAATTGCTGTATTTAAAACTGAAATGAGATTTCCAGATACATTGTCATATAAACGTAGCGAAGATTATTATTATGGAATGCGTAAGGCATTTGACGATGCTTTTAATCAATATGCCAGACGCAGCAAGCTATCTTATGCGTCAGACAAAGATGAACTTATCAAACCAATTTTAGAGTGTATTTTTAATTATTTGAATTCAAATGATAAATGCTTTAATCAATGTTTTTCTGATTGCATACAAAAATCTATGCAGATAATGAATAATCAAAGATTTGGATTGGCTCAAAAATTTGTTAATATGTCATTTAAATATATGATGTGTTTCTCGGATAGCAAAGAAATCTCGAACAAATTCAAAGATTGTCATTTGCCTTTAGATAAATATACAATAAACTGGGTAAGAAGTTTCAGAAATAAAGAAATCAATAAAAAACTTGATACACTCAAAAATGCTTGGGCGAACATTGACGAAGATTTGTATAATACAATTCAAAATTTTGCTAAAGAGCAATTATCAAATAATATACAATATACTATTAGCTTTTCTAATTCGGCACAAAATAAGACGTGTACTCTTCCTGCTGAACGATTATCGGCAGAGTTCATTATTTGGCATCAGGAAAAGATTAACGAATTACACAACATATTAGAAAAATCTAAATCTGATTTTGAAAGACTTGGAATTAAACAAATATGAAATCGCACATTTTTGTTTTTTCCTCCTTTGCGGTACAATGTACTTGCAAAGGAGGATTTTGCTATGAAAGATGAATTTATTACCCGTGTCGGCGTTTGGGGACAGCTCCACTACAACTATCTGAAAAATCACTTCCCTACGGTCATCAACGCGATGAGGATGAAAGGCACGCTGGAACAATACCTTAAAGACATTGACAAAGATGCAAAGGATATGTTCGATAAGCTGGTAAAACAACTTGCCAAACAGGAAGGCATCAACGAAGAACTGAAATCCGCCAATGAAATAGAGTGGATTCGTTCTATGAACAGCATCCGCAATCGTGCGGAAGAAATCGTTCTCAGCGAAATGATCTACAACTAATAAACAGCGGAGCCTGAAATACGGCTCCGTTTGTTGTTTCGCCAATATCAATATTTGACAAACAAATGAAACTTTTCGTTTCGTAGAAAATAAAGCATACTGTTTTCAAGCAACGCTTGATTTTTCGTAGAAAATAGTATATAATAAAATTGTTTTAGTAGAATCATAGTTTTCCATGAAAGGTTATGCTTTATGAAACGTCCGGATTATCTGAATCAAATACGAGGCAATATCGAAAGAGCCGAAGCCGGTTCGGTGTTTGTTTCGACAGACTTTACCGATATAACCGATAAGAAAACGGTGAATATGGGTCTTATTCGCCTTGCGGATGAGGGCTTAATAAAAAAAATCTTGTTCGGAGTTTATTACAAGCCGGAGTTCAGCGAACTGCTTTGCGAAACCGTTGCCCCGTCACCGAACAAGGTGGCTCACGCTCTCGCACGTAACTTCGGATGGACTATTGTCCCCTGCGGTGATACGGCTTTGAATCTTTTGGGACTTTCAACGCAAGTCCCGTCTCAGTGGGTATATGTTTCCGACGGCGCATACAAAGAGTACACTTTCGATAATACAACAATCAAATTCAAGCGTACCACAAACAAGGAAATATCAAAGGTTTCCTATAAAACGGCGCTAACCATTCAGGCGTTGAAAGCACTCGGAAAAGACAAAATAGACGAAGCCATGC
>USKS01000083.1 GCA_900555345.1 uncultured Eubacteriales bacterium | reverse complement strand
GGCCTGTACGTCCTTGAGCACCCCCGTCTCCATGACCTTGCGCGCGCCCTCGGGAGCACCTACAAGGCACATGAGCTTTATGTTGGTGCAGCCGCGCTTTTTGAGCATTGCGATAGCGTCGGATGCGCTGCCGCCTGTTGCGAGCATGGGGTCTACAACGATAACTATGCGCTCGTTGATGTCGGGCGGCATTTTGCAGTAGTACTCAACGGGGAGGTGGGTCTCGGGATCGCGATACAGACCGATGTGACCTACCTTTGCAACGGGAACAAGGCTGAGCAGACCGTCAACCATGCCGAGACCCGCACGAAGAATGGGAACTATCGCAAGCTTTTTGCCGGAGACCTTTTTTGCGGTCATTTTGGAAACGGGGGTTTCGATGACTACGTCCTCCATGGGAAGGTCTCTTGTGATCTCGTAGCCCATAAGCATTGAAATCTCGTTGAGAAGCTGGCGGAAATCCTTTGCTCCCGTATCTGCCTCTCTCATTATTGTGAGCTTGTGGGTGATCATGGGATGATCTATTACGTGAAGTGTGCTCATTTATTTGCTCCTTTATATTATGTTTTATTTATTATACACCGCTTTTTATGCGTTTTCAAGTGCAATGGACAAAATACGCACAAAAATCGACCGCAAGTGACGGTAAATGAGCGGTGCCGTTTCCGGGCATACTACCACCGATACCATGCCGTACGGGAATGGGCGGCGTTTGTATGGGCAATGCTCATATATTTTTGATATATCTGCTATGAAAAATTGGTATTGCCGAATGCTTGACTTATTTCAGTAAAGAGATTATAATACTCTTGCCCGAGAGGAGGGAAGCCGTACGGAAAGGACACTGTACTACGCGGCGTTCGCAGCCGCAGGTGTTGCGATCGGTGCCGCACAGGGAGCGCTTTTGTATGTGCTTCTCAAGAAAATGACCTCCGCCGTATACGCGGCGGCAGCGCTTATTGGGGCGGCGAAGCTCGCGGTCTACGCGGCATGCGCCGTTATAATGGTGCTCTTCTTCAAGGGCGGGCTTATAGCCTTCGGCGGCGGACTGGGCGCGGGGATATTCGTTTCTGCCTGCCTTGCGTCGCTCATAAGCATTAAAAACAACGGTTGACCGATAGGAGATGATATATTGGATGCACTTGATATAGCGCTTATAGGCGGCTCCGCCGTTTTGAGCGTTGCATTCGTTATACTGTTTTTCGCAGCAAGGGCAAAGTATGCCGAGGATCCCACGCCTAAGCGAAAAAAGACGAAAAAACGGATGCTCATATTCGTAATTCTGTTTTCGTGGGTATTTATCGGCAGTATCTTCAATATACTCATAGGCGGCTCAAAGGGCATACAGGTCGAGTTTGATCTGTTTTCGGAGAGAACGGAAATTTTCGGTCTGTCCGTTGCGCAAACGAGCGTGTATATGTGGGTGATAACGGCGATAATCGCGCTGCTTTGCCTTGCGTTCAGACTGTTCATCTTCCCCCGCTTTTCCAAGGATTCGCCGGGAAAGCTGCAGAACGTTATCGAAACGTGCGTGGAATTCTGCGACAAGTTTGCAAGAGATACGCTTTGCGACTATTCAGGAGAGATAGCGCCCTATATGTTCTCCCTTGCGTTGTTTATGCTGGGCGCCGCGTGCTGTGAGCTGTTCGGGCTGCGCGCTCCGACCTCCGACATTGCGGTAACGTTTGCCATGGGTCTTATCACGTTCTTCATGATAAACTTCTACGGCATCAGGAAAAAGGGTATCGGCGGCAGACTTGCCTCAATGTGCAAGCCAAGCCCCATCATGTTCCCCATGAAGATCATAAGCGACGTCGCTGTCCCCGTTTCGCTTGCCTGCCGTCTTTTCGGCAACATGCTGGGCGGCATGATAGTCATGGATCTTCTCAAAGGAGTTCTGGGCGGCTACCGTATCGGAGTCATTCCCGTTGCGGGACTGTATTTCAACTTGTTCCATCCCATAATTCAGATATACATTTTCATCATACTTTCAATGACGTTTATCAACGAAGCCATTGAATAAAAAAGAAAGGTTAGGTAACAACATGACAGCAATCGGTGCAGGTATAGCAATTCTGGCAGTTCTCGGCGCAGGTCTCGGCATGGGCATTGCAACAGGCAAGGCGTGCGAGTCCGCGGCAAGACAGCCCGAGGCCTCCGGTAAGATCAACACTCTGCTGCTTCTGGGCTGTGCCCTTGCAGAGTCCACCGCTATCTATGCGTTCGTCGTAGCGCTTATCCTTGCGGTAAAGTAAGGACAAACCGAAAAGAAGAGACGATCTTTTATAAGGAGGCGCAAACCAAGTGGGCGGACTTGATCTTACAAAGATCCCTATGGATCTTATAATGAACATCATAAACATTGTCATCCTTTTTGTCATCGTGCGTTTTCTGGCGTATAAGCCCGTCAAGAAGTTTCTTGACGCGCGCCGTGCCGGTATAGACGCGGAGAAAAAGGAGGCAGAGGATGCCGAAAACCGCGCGAAGGAAATGTGCGCGCAGTACGAGGCAAAGCTTTCCGAGACGGACGCGGCACGTGCCGACGCCGTAAAGAGCGGCGAGCGCGAAGGGCAGCGCAAGGCGGACGAGATAGTCGCCGGCGCAAAGAAGGACGCGGAAAAGCTTATATCCGACGCAAAGAAGAATATTGCAGCGAAAGAGGCGGAGTCCCGCGAGAATATGAGAGACAGCGTTGTTGACCTGTCTCTGTCAATCGCGACGAAAGTCATCGGCAGAAATCTTTGCGACGACGACAACAAGCGTCTTGCCGAGGAGTTTTTCGCTGAGGAATGCGGCAAGGCAAAGGACGGTAGCGAAAATGGCTGAAAACGCTTTGCTCCAGGTACCGGAGGGCACCGGCGAGGAAACGGTAAAGCTTATATGCTCGTCTTTTGAAAAAATGCTCGGCAAAGAGCTTACATTCCGCGTTGCGGTGAAAAAGGATCTCATGGGCGGTTTTATCGCGAAGATCGACGGAACTACTTATGATAACTCCGTTTTGTCGCGGCTTGCCAGGATGAAAAAGTACCTAATGAAAAAATAAAATCCGCAATTATTATTTTTACAGCCGCCGCGCGTGCGCGGCACGGCTCTTTTCCGAATATGGTATTATTTTCGGGAAAGGAGGACGATTTACGTGGATCTCAGAACTGAAGAAATAAACAAGCTTCTGCACGAGCGTATAGAAAGCTTTGACGAAATGTCGGCGGTATACGCAAGCGGCAGAGTTGCAAGCATATCCGACGGCGTTGTCAAGGTAGACAGACTGCCCGGGCGCTGCAACGGCGAGCTGCTGCGCTTCGGAAAGAACACATGGGGAATTGCCATGGACCTTGACGAAGACGGCGTCGGCGCCGTTCTGCTGACGCATGACGCAAGCGTTTCCGTCGGCGATCCGGTAGGCGGCACGGGGCACCCCGTGGACGTGCCGGTATCCGACGAGGTCATAGGACGCATAATATCTCCTCTCGGACTGCCTCTTGACGGCCGTCCGCTGAAGGCAAAGAAATACGCGCCCATGGAAAAGCCCGCACCGTCCATAAATATGCGCCGTCCCGTTGACACTCCTATGGAAACGGGCATACTTGCCATAGATTCCATGATACCCATAGGCCGCGGTCAGCGTGAGCTTATCATAGGCGACAGACAGACGGGCAAAACAGCCATCGCCATTGACACTATTATAAACCAGCGCGGCAAAAACGTTATATGCGTGTATTGCGCCATCGGTCAGAAGGCTTCTACAATCGCTAAAGTGGCGCAGCAGCTCAGATCCTGCGGCGCAATGGACTATACGGTCGTTGTGGCTGCAACGGCATCGGATATGCCTGCAATGCAGTATCTTGCTCCCTACGCGGCATGCTCCGTGGCAGAGGAGTTCATGAGCGGCGGGCGCGATGTGCTTGTGGTTTACGACGACCTTTCAAAGCACGCGGTCGCATACAGAACCATGTCGCTGCTTCTGCACAGACCGCCGGGACGTGAGGCATACCCCGGAGACGTGTTCTATCTCCATTCGAGACTTCTGGAGCGCAGCGCCTGCCTTTCGGAGGCAATGGGCGGCGGCTCGATCACGGCACTGCCTATAATCGAAACTGTGGGCGGCAATATTTCATCGTATATCCCCACAAACGTAATTTCCATAACGGACGGTCAGATATTCCTTGAAACAGAGCTGTTTTACAGCGGCGTCCGCCCTGCGGTAAACACGGGACTTTCCGTATCCCGCGTGGGCAGAAGCGCTCAGTTCAAGGCTATGCGCAAGGTCTCGGGACTTCTGCGTATAGAGCTTGCCCAGTATAAGGAAATGGCTGTGTTTGCGCGCTTCGGCTCAGACGCCGATCCTTCCACAAAGCATATTCTCGACCGCGGCGCCTGCCTTACCGAGCTTTTGAAGCAGGGACAGCAGTCTCCGTATTCCACGGCGCAGCAGGTAGCACTGCTTGCGGCATACCGCGACGGCATTTTCGACGGCATGAGCCCCGATAAGGTGTCATGCGCGAAGACCTCTTTCCTTGACTACATGGAAAAAGCGGCAGCCGCGGAGTTTGCGGAGATCGCAAAAACCGGAGATATGTCCGAGGACTGTGAAAAGTCTCTCTGCGCGCAAATGGCAGAGTGGAAAAAGACTTCGGAGGCAGAGCAGTGAGCAGCCTCGGTGAGATAAAGAGTCATATAGGCGCAATTGAACAGACGCGGCAGATAACAAACGCAATGTACCTCATATCCGCGTCAAAGATGCGCAGCACCATAAAGAAGATAGACTATAACGTCAAATATATGGCGCGTCTGCGCTCTACCATGAAGGATATCCTTTTGCATACTGACGATCTTTCGGGATATCATTTCATAAGGCGCAGAAAAGAGAGCCGCAATGTGCTTCTTATCCTTGTAACGGGCGATAAGGGCATGTGCGGCGGATACAATCTTAACGCCGAGGCGGTATTCAGAGGCGCCGAAGAAAAATTCAAAAGCCGCGGCGTCGGCGTACGCATAGGCGCCGTCGGCATCGTTGGCGAGGAGTTTCTGGAGAGCCGCAATACTCCGCCGGACTTTCGGTGGAGGGGCGTTATACAGGACCCTACGCTGTACAGCGCGCGTCAGATAGCGTCGACCGTTATCGAAGAATACGACAGCGGCAGGGCTGACGAAATTTACATGGTATATACCAAGTACCGCAACTCGGCGGTGCAGACGGCTGATATCATGCAGCTTCTGCCCATTGAGCTTGAGGACTACGAGGATGTCGGCGTTGAGTACAGCGAGAGAACACATATGAATTTCGAGCCGTCGCCGAAGGCGGTTTTCGCAAATCTTGTGCCGCAGTATCTTATAGCGCTTATTTTCAACATGCTTGTACAGTCGTCCACGGGCGAATACGCGGCGCGTATGAACGCCATGCAGACTTCGACCTCCAATGCGGACGAAATGCTCTCTGCGCTGCGCAGCGAGTATAACAGAACAAGACAGCTTGACATTACAAACGAGATCATAGAAATTGCCGCCACCACCGGAACGGTCAGCGACGGCAACTGATCATACTCGGTTTGCCATGCGGAAAGGAAAACCATGAGCGAGATTTCCAAGGGTACAATAATAAAGATCCGCGGCTCTGTGCTGGATGTACGGATAACCGACGGCAGAATGCCGTCCGTAAACTCTCTTGTGACCTGCCCCGAAACGGGACATCACATGGAGGTCGCGGCGCAGGTGTCGGAAAATACCGTGCGCTGCATCGCGCTTGAGTCCACCGACGGACTGATGTGCGGCACCGAATGCGTCAGCGACGGAGAACCCATAAAGGTTCCCGTAGGGGACGCAGTCATCGGCAGAGTAGTGGACGTTCTCGGCCGCCCCATCGACGGCGGGGACGAGATAAAGACGGACAAATATATGTCCATACACCGTCAGCCTCCGGCGCTCAGCGAGCAGAAGCCCGTAAGCGAGCTGCTTGAAACGGGAATTAAGGTCATAGACTTGCTTGCGCCTTATGCCAAGGGCGGTAAAATAGGACTTTTCGGCGGCGCAGGCGTCGGCAAGACAGTGCTTATCATGGAAATGATACACAATGTTGCCACCAACCACGGCGGATATTCCGTGTTCACCGGTGTGGGCGAGCGAAGCAGGGAAGGCAACGAGCTTATTGAGGATATGCGCGACAGCGGCGTAATCAATAAGGCTATTCTGGCTTTCGGCCAGATGAACGAGCCCTCCGGCTCGCGTATGCGCGTTGCGCTGACCGGGCTTACCATGGCGGAGTATCTGAGAGACGAAAAACGTCAGGACGTGCTTTTGTTTATAGATAACATATACCGTTTCGTGCAGGCGGGCAGCGAGGTCTCCGCGCTTCTGGGCAGACTGCCCTCCGCGGTCGGATATCAGCCGACGCTTGCAAACGAGCTCGGAGATCTGGAAGAGCGCATTGCGTCAACGGGCAAGGGCTCTATAACGTCCGTGCAGGCTATATATGTGCCCGCGGACGACCTTACCGACCCTGCGCCCGCTACAATTTTTACTCATCTTGACGCAACTACGGTGCTTTCGAGAAGCATTGCGGAGCTTGGTATATATCCCGCGGTCGACCCGCTTGCCAGCGCAAGCCGTATGCTCTGTCTCTTATACACATCTGACGCTGCCGACGATATGCAGTGTGTAGATCTC
>USKS01000082.1 GCA_900555345.1 uncultured Eubacteriales bacterium | reverse complement strand
TGGTAATTCTGCGCGTAGAGCGAGAGGTCTGCGTCCAGCACGCCCACGAGCGTCACGTTTTCAAAATCCAGCCCCTTGGCGACCATCTGCGTGCCAAGAAGGATATCTCCCTCTCCGTTTCTGAATCGGCGCAGTATTTCGCCGTGCGCGTTTTTCGTCTGAGTTGTGTCGGCATCCATGCGAAGCACCCGGGCTCCGGGCAGAAGTCTTTCAAGCTCCTCCTGCACCTGCTGTGTTCCGCAGCCCATGTATTTGAAGTGTTCCGCTCCGCAGAACGGGCATTTTTCCGGCACGCGGGCTCTGTATCCGCAATAGTGGCAGGCAAGAATTCCGTATTCCCTTCTTCTCGCAAGGTACTGCGGCGCGTCGGCGCTGTCGGCACCCAGCGGTCTGCGCGTGTGATACGTAAGAGAGACGGAGCAATGCGGGCATTTTATTGACTCTCCGCATATGCGGCAGGACACTGTGTTGCTGTATCCCCTTCTGTTGAGAAATACAATTGACTGTTTGCCCTCTTTGTACACCCTTTCAAGCTCTCCGCGAAGCACGCTGCCTATAGGCGACGTGTTGCCCGCCTGCGCCTCGCTGCGCATATCGCTTATAACGACCTCGGGCAGCTTTGCCCCGCCGTAGCGTTCGTTGAGTTCTACCAGAGTATATATGCCCCGCACAGCCTTGCAGTATGAGCCGAGGGACGGTGTCGCACTGGAGAGCAGCATGAATGCTCCTGTTTTGCCGCATCTGAATCTTGCCACATCGTGGGCAAGATATTTGGGGTCGGTATCCGATTTATATGTGTGCTCCTGCTCCTCGTCTATAACGATCATGCCGAGATTTTTGACAGGTGCAAAAATTGCGCTTCTCGTGCCGATAACGATGTCGGCGTCGCCGCGGCGCACGCGCTTCCATGCGTCGTAGCGTTCTCCCTGTGAGAGGTTCGAGTGGATAACGGCGACCCTGTCGCCGAAGCAGCCGCAGAAGTAGCCTACCGTCTGCGGGGTCAGGGCGATTTCGGGGACAAGCATGATAACTCCCTTGCCGTCCGAGATGACCCTGTCTATCATCGCCTTTATAACTCTTGTTTTTCCGCTGCCCGTTATACCGTGCAAAAGCGCCGCAGCGGGCTTTCCCTCGGAATACAGAGCGTTCATTTTATCAAATGCCGCCTTCTGCCCGTCGCTCAGCACATTCGCGCCGCCGTCGGCTTTGGCGCACGCAAGATACGGATTGCGGTACGTTTCGATCTTTTCAAGGGTGACAAGCCCTTTTTCTTCAAGGCTTGCAAGCTGCACCTGCGCTTTTTTTCCTATCCTTGCATACAGCTCGGACGTTTCCATTCTGCCGTTTGCGCGAAGAACGGCAAGTATCTGCGCCTGCAAGGGAGAGCGCACGGTGCGCTGTGCCTCGTCCGCCTCTCTTTCTTTGCCGTCGGCAATCTGCGCATATACTGTATATCTGTTGTTTGTCGCCTCTCTCACTCTGACGTTCTTTTGCAGCATTCCGAGCTTTATGAGCGACGCCGCAAGCTCCGCTGCCTCTTCCCCGAACTTTGAGACAAGCTTTTCGGGAGTCACCCCCGCCGCCGAGCGCGCTTTTATGTACGTATAGACCATTGCGGCTTTTTCGTTGAGCATATCCTGCGGCGGCTCCGCCGTGTCCGCAGCGGTATAATACTCGTCCACCTTGGACAGTGCCGCGGGCGGTATTACGGTGCGCACCGCCTCGCCGAAGGTGCAGAGAGTGTAGGAGCAAAGAAATTCGCAAAGCTCAAGCGCTTTTGCGTCAAGAAGCCCCGTATCCGCCGACGCACCGAATATAGGCTTTACGGCGGTCGGATTCGGGCACGAGCACACGTCGGAGGTGCCGCACACCACCGCCGCGGTTTTGCGGTTTCCGCGCCCGAAGGGAACGCTTACCACCGTACCGGGCAAAACGCTGTCCTCAAGCTCCGGCGGAACATAGTATTCGTACGGCTTGTCCGCATGAAGCGGCACATCAATTATGCGCACCGTTACATACAGCTTTTTTTCGCTGTCTGCCATTTTTCCGCCCTCCTTTGAATAGTCTTTTTCGCCGCCCGTCCGTCACTCGTCGGTGTTCCCGCCGGAATGACGCGGCGGCTTAACTCTTTCCCTATAAAAAAGTGTTATGCCGTGCCCTATGACAAATACTGCCGTCGGACACTCTCCGGCGGCAGTATTTTCTCAAAGTCTCGGTTTACTGTTCGTCCGCGCCGATAGCTTCTTCGGCGTCAGCCGTATCTTCCGCAGCTTCGTTGTCGGTAAGACCCACGATCACAAAATCTCTGTTGTAAAGCTTGTTTATTGCGACCTTTACCGCCTTTTCGTCGCGGTAGTCGCGGTTTATCATGGAGGCGATGCTCTTATCGGTCTCCTTGTTGGCAACGCGGCGCTCCGCTATCTCTCTCTGCTTTACATACTCGTCGGTTATCATGCGCGCGCATTTTGCCGTTGCGATGCAAAGAGTGTATCTGTTGAATTTGCCACCCTCTGTAAGCTGTGTGATTGAAGGACTGATCATGCTCATTTTTTCTACCCTCTTCTTCGGTTATTTTTTGAAATTATTTATGTCTTCTGTCATGCGGGAGCTTTTGCTGTGCTCGGCAGCCATTATGCTGCAAAGCCTTTCGGCGCAGCCGTCAACGTCGCCGTAGCGGTTTACGACCACATAGTCGTATGTCTCGGCAAGGCGGATCTCCTCAAGCGCTCTCGCAAGCCTTGAGTGAATAGTCTCTTCCGTTTCCGAGCCGCGGCACCGCAGCCGCCTCTCAAGCTCCTCTATCGTAGGCGGTATCAGCATTACCGTTACGGCATCCGGATATATTTTCTTCACCTGGGACGCGCCGTCGACCTCGATCTCAAGTATCATGTCGCGGCCGCTGTCGGTAATTCTCTCGACCTCCGCTCTGGGCGTGCCGTAAAAGTTGCCGCAGTATTCGGTATGCTCAAGCATTTCACCGCCGCCTATCATGGCGGTGAACTTTTCGCGGGTTATAAAGTAATAATCCTCTCCGTCGACCTCTCCGGTTCGCGGCGGGCGTGTGGTCGCCGAGACAGAGAATCCTATTTCAGGCAGCATTTCGCGCATGCGGCGCACCACTGTGCCTTTGCCGCCGCCCGAAGGACCCGAGACCACTATAAGTATTCCCTTTTTACTCATCGGCTTCACCCGCTTCTCCGGCGATGCGCGCAGCTATCGTTTCCGGCTGGATGGATGACAGCACGATGTGGTCGCTGTCCGTAATGATGATGCCTCTTGTGCGTCTGCCGCTTGTGCAGTCGATCGCTCTGCCCGTATCCTTTGCATCCTGGACCATTCGCTTTGCGGGCGCGCTTTCGGGACCGATAAGCGCCACGATGCGTTCGGCGGCTACCATATTATTAAAGCCTACGTTGATAAATCTCAAGTTTCGCTCCGCCTTTACTCAATATTCTGTATCTGTTCTCTTATCTTTTCGAGCTCTGCTTTTATATCCACCACAAGATGGGCGATCTCGGAGTTGTTTGCCTTTGAACCGATGGTGTTTGTCTCACGGTTCATCTCCTGCAGTAAGAAATCAAGCTTTCGTCCGCATGGCTCGGGGCTCTTCGCGATTTCGTAGAAGGAGGCAAAATGACTGTCCAGCCTTACAAGCTCTTCGTCAATGGCAGCCTTGTCCGCAAAGATCGCAGCCTCGGTAAGTATGCGCTGTTCGCTCGCCTCGGCATCGAAATCCGAAAGAAACTTTTTGATCCTTTCGCAAAGCTTTGCGCTGTATCCCTGTATATCCGCTTCGGAAAGCTCTTTTACTTTTGCGCATATACCGCGGATGCCTTCTATCTTTGCGCTTATGTCGCTTATAAGTCTCTCTCCCTCAGCGGCGCGCCGTTCAAGGAATGTTTCGATAGCTTTGTCAAGGGCGACCCTCACGTCTTTCCAATCGCGCTCGGCGTCATCATCGGGCTTTTTTACACAGAACAGCTCTCTGTTCTGGGCAACGCGCATAACGCTGATGTCGTCAAACAGACCGAACTCGTCGCGCAGACGGTGCAGCGCTTCGATATACGCAGCCGCGGCTGCGCTGTCAAGAGTGCATTCAACGCCCTGCTGACTGAGCACGTCGACGTTTATATAAACTTCCACCTTGCCGCGGGTGATGCCGTTTGACGTGAGATATGCTTTTATCTTTTCTTCAAGAAACGAATACATGCGGGGGAGCTTTACCGTGCAGTCCAGATATCTGGAGTTAACGCTCTTTATCTCCGCCGTTATATCCTTTGAGCCGTCGGCGCTGATACATCTCGCTCTGCCGAAGGCGGTCATACTGTTTGCCATACCGCACCCGTTTTCCGCGGCGCGAAATTTTCCCGCACCACTCCGATTTTATTCACATTATATTATAACGCCGGGATATATTTTTGTCAACTTCATGCGGCATATTTTTTGCCGCCGCGCGCGATTTTTAGTTAACACGATTCAAAATCGTCAATAAAGCGCTGTACCGAAGTGTGGGAATAAGTACGGCTTTTCGGCAGATAATAAACGTGCGAACATTTATATTTTGCATCGAAAGGAAGAAAAAGTGCAATGTATCAGAAAATAAAGCAGATATGCGCGCAGGAGATACTTGATTCCAGAGGAAACCCTACGGTGGAGGCAGCCGCCCTTCTTGAGGACGGCACGGGCGCGTTTGCCGCCGTTCCCTCGGGCGCGTCAACGGGAATACATGAGGCGCGGGAGCTTCGGGACAACGACAGCGAGCGCTACATGGGACGCGGCGTTCTGTGCGCCGTGGAAAACGTCAATTCCGTAATATCCCCCGCCCTCTCGGGCTGTCAGCTTTGCCAGCATCAGATAGACGCGCGGCTTCTGAAGCTTGACGGTACGGCGGACAAATCGGAGCTCGGCGCAAACGCGACTCTCGCCGTGTCCCTCGCCTGTGCGAAGGCGGCTGCCCAGGCGCTGCGCCTGCCGCTGTACCGTCTTATCGGCGGCATCAACGCCTGCCGTCTGCCCGTTCCCATGATGAACGTTATAAACGGCGGCGCGCACGCCGCAAACAATCTGGACATTCAGGAATTCATGATAATGCCCGAGGGCTTTGACAGCTTTTCCGAGGCGCTGCGGGCAGGCAGCGAAATATATCACGTGCTGGGCAAGCTGCTGAGGTCCGCCGGTCTTTCTACCGGCACCGGCGATGAGGGCGGATACGCCCCCGATCTCGAAAGCGAGGAGGCGGCACTCGACTTTCTCGTTTCGGCAATCGAGAAAGCGGGATACGACACGGACAGAGTGCGCATTGCGATAGACGCCGCAGCAGGAGAATGGTACGGCGACGGAATGTACACCATGCCGAAATCGCAAAAGAAAATGAGCGCCGCCGAGCTCTGCGCCTATTGGGAAAAGCTCTCCGGGCAGTATCCCATAGCGTCCATTGAAGACGGCATGGATCAGGATGACACCGACGGCTGGAAGCTTTTGACGGACGCGCTCTCGCGCAGCGTGGCTCTTGTGGGAGACGATCTGTTCGTAACGAACACGCAAAGGCTGAAGGACGGTATATGCGGCGGATACGCCAACGCGATACTCATAAAGCCGAATCAGATAGGAACGCTTACACAAACGCTTGAGGTCATGCGGCTTGCCCGCGAATCGGGGTATCGAGCCATAGTTTCGCACCGCAGCGGAGACACTGAGGACACGTCCATTGCCGACATTGCAGTGGGCATGAACGCCGGATATATAAAATGCGGCGCCCCGTGCCGAAGCGAGAGGACCTCAAAATACAACCGTCTTCTGAGAATAGAAGCGCAGCTCGCGGGCTCCGCGGTTTTCGGCAGCAGCGCGTACTGAACCGAACGGCGGGATCGAAAGGAGAAGCACAATGAATGAAATATATACGGAAGAAAAATTGCTGTCCGAGATGTACAAAAACGTAAAAATGGGGCAGGAAAATATCGCAAGCGTCATTCCCAAAGTTGACGACAAATTTATGCTGCGCGTGCTGACGGCACGTCTTGAGCAGTTCGGCGCGTACTCGCAGAAAATTTCCGATATGATGCACGAGCGCGGGTGGGAGCCCAAAGAACCGAGCACGGCGGCAAAGCTCGGCGCAAAAGCGGGCATTGCCGTGAATACACTTACGGACTCCACTCCGTCGCACATCGCCGAGATGTTTATAAAGGGATCGAAAATGGGCATTACAAAGCTTGAGGACGCAAGGAGAAGCACCGTGGACTGCGGTGAGAGTACGATACGCCTTTGTGACGATATTATCGAAAACGAGCGCCGCGACAGGCAGAAAATGGAGAAGTTTTTATGAGCGACAACAGCCAAAACACAGAAAATCAAGTTCCCGACGCCGCAAACGAGGAGCTTGACACCATACTGAAAAGCGGCGGAGTCGTATCCGGAGAAAGCGGTCACGTTATACACTGCCTGACCGTGATCGGGCAGATCGAGGGGCACTATACTCTCGGCGACGGGCAGAAGGCCACAAAATACGAACACCTGATACCGCTGATAGTGTCGATAGAGCAGTCGGACGAAGTGGACGGACTGCTGCTTATACTGAACACCATGGGTGGCGACGTGGAAGCGGGGCTTGCGCTTGCGGAGCTCGTGGCGGGCATGAAAAAGCCGACGGTATCACTTGTTCTCGGCGGCG
>USKS01000081.1 GCA_900555345.1 uncultured Eubacteriales bacterium | reverse complement strand
GGGAAAACGTAAGAGTTTTGCAGAATGATGTTATTGCCATTATAAACATCGACGACAGAAAAAACACAAGCATTACAAAAGACTTTCTGAAAAAAAGCGAAAAAGAGGGCAGATCCATTCTTACGGGATTTGAAATTCCGCGAAGCGTTGTCGTATGCGACGACGGAGAGGGCGGAGCACGCACTGTATACTCTCACATATCCTCAAAGGGTCTTGCCGGCAGAGCGGCGGCTGAAAACAAAGAATTTACACAGTTTAATTATAAGAAGGATCGGTAGAAAAAATGGCTGAAGAAAAAAACACACAGGTATATGATGAAAATCAGATACAGGTGCTTGAGGGACTTGAGGCAGTAAGAAAACGTCCCGGAATGTATATCGGTACTACCTCTCTCGGCGGTCTGCACCACCTTGTCTACGAGATAGTGGATAACTCCATAGACGAGGCAATGGCGGGCTACTGCGACAAGATTGAGGTGACCATACTTTCCGACGGCTCCGTTGCCGTTCAGGATAACGGACGCGGCGTGCCCAGTCAGATACATCATAAAATGGGAATACCGACCCTTGAAGTCGTATTTACAATTCTTCATGCAGGCGGCAAGTTCGGCGGCCAGGGATATAAGATCTCCGGCGGTCTGCACGGAGTGGGCGCGTCCGTTGTTAACGCTCTTTCCGAGTGGATGGAAGTGGACAACTGCTACGAGGGCAAAAGATACACCATGCGCTTTGAAAAGGGAAAGACCGTTCGTCCCTTCAAGTGCGAGGGAGACTGCGGAGACCGTCATGGCCTGTATGTCCGCTTTATGCCCGACGCGACCATCTTTGAGGACGTTCACTTTGACTATGAGACACTTCTCAAGCGTATGCGCGAGCAGACGTTTCTTAATGCCGGCGTTCGCATAGCGCTGCGCGACGAAAGAGAAGAAAGCCGCGACGAGAACGGCAATGCCCCCGAAGAGGATCTTATGTACGAGGGCGGCATACGCTCTTTTGTGGAGTATCTCAACGAAAACAAGCACTGTGAGCTTATCCACCCCGACGTCATTTACATGAAGGCGCAGAAGGGTGATATTACAGCGGAAGTGGCAATGCAGTATAACGACTCCTATAACGAGGTCATCGTTACATTTGCAAACAATATGGCGACGGTTGACGGCGGTACTCATGAGGTAGGCTTCAAGACCGCTCTCACAAGAGCCATCAACAACTATGCGAGAAACAAAAACATACTGAAAGAAAAAGACAAGGCTCTCAGCGGCGAGGACTGCCGCGAGGGACTTTGCGCCGTGGTTTCCGTAAAGCTGCCGGACGCGCAGTTCGAGTCGCAGACAAAGGCAAAGCTGGGAAATTCCGAAGTTCGCGGTATCGTGGACAACATAGTTTCCAAAAAGCTTGAAGAGTATTTTGAGGAAAATCCCGCAACGGCAAAGACCATAATAGAAAAAGCTCTTGCCGCAAACAGAGCGAGAGAAGCTGCCAGAAAAGCAAGAGAATCCTCAAGAAAAAATGTGCTTGAGGTCAGCACCCTGCCCGGAAAGCTTGCGGACTGCAACGACAAGAGAGTGGAATTTACAGAAATATATCTCGTAGAGGGAGACTCCGCAGGAGGAAGCGCAAAGAGCGGACGCGACAGCCGTTTCCAGGCTATACTTCCTCTGAGAGGTAAGGTTCTGAACGTTGAAAAATCCCGCCTCGACAAGGTATATTCAAATCCCTCCATAACGCCTATCATCCAGGCGCTTGGCTGCGGTATCGGCGACAACTTCGATATTGCGAAGCTGAGATACGGCAAGATAATCATTATGGCGGATGCCGATGTGGACGGCTCTCACATCAGAGTGCTGCTGCTCACGTTCTTCTTCCGTCACATGAGACAGCTTATAGAGGACGGACACGTATTTCTTGCGCAGCCGCCGCTTTACAAGGTATATACCGGCAAGCAGCAGGAATATGCGTATTCCGACGCGCAGAGAGACGCTATTATGGCGCGCATGGGCGACAAGGCGGTTGCCGACAGATACAAAGGTCTCGGTGAGATGGACGCTATCCAGCTTTGGGAGACTACCATGGATCCCGAAAAGAGAACGCTTCTGCGCGTTGACATGAACGACGCGGTCGCCTGCGACGAGGCATTTTCGCTGCTCATGGGCGACAAGGTCGAGCCCAGACGTGAGTTTATTGAGAAAAACGCGCGCTTTGCCGAAAATATAGACATCTGATGAAGATAATTACCGTAACACTGAACCCGTGCATAGACGTAAACTACAAAACGGATATTTCCTTTGAGGCGGGAAAGCTGAACCGTGTTCCCGCACCGGAGGTCTCGTACAACGGCAAGGGAATTAATGTTTCGAGAGAGCTGAAGTACCTTTCGGAGGAATCGATCTGCCTTACGTTCTGCGACGGCGGCGGAGAGCTTTTCGCATCCCTTCGAAAAGAGGGACTGAACGTTATGGGTCCGACACTTGACTCATCGCTTCGCCGAAATACAGCCATTATCGACAAAGACGGCGTGCAGACTCAGATAAACGAGCCGGGCATGTTTGTAAGCGAGGAAAAGGTGCGCGAATTTACGGGGATGTACAAAGCCGAGCTTAACTCTCCGGATGAGCGCTGCGTCATAATATCCGGCAGCATCCCACCGGGAATTTCTCCGGAATATGTACGTAAGCTCGTGTCTATCGCAAAAGGAGCGGGCGCGTTCTGCATAGTGGACTGCGACGGAGAGGCTCTGAGATGCGCGGTCGAGGCGACGCCGGATATCATCTCTCCCAACGAGGATGAGTTTTTCGCCCTTTCCGGAAAGCGTCTTTCCGGCAGCGGAGAGGACAAGCGGATAGACGCCGTTCGCGCCGCTCTTGAATACTACCGTAACGAGGAATGCGGGGTGCTTCTGACCCTCGGCGAGGACGGCAGCGTTTACGCGGGGCGCGAAGGCAGCTTTATGTGCCAGAGCGTTAAATGCGACGTTAAAAATTTCAAGGGAGCGGGCGACTGCTTTCTTGCCGCGTTTGTTTACGAGCACATTGTTGGGGGCCGCGACTGCGACATTTCCATGATGCTCGCCGCAAGCGCTGCGTCAAAACATATGAGTAAATAAAAGAGAACAACATATATATATAAATCCAAAGCGGGGTAAAAACTGTGGACGAGAATAGCAATATTGAATTTCCCGATCAGAAAATATCGCCGGTAGACATGGACAAGGAGGTCAGAAAGTCCTTTCTTGAATACTCCATGTCCGTAATTATCAGCCGAGCGCTGCCCGATGTGCGCGACGGTATGAAGCCTGGTCAGAGGCGTATACTTTACGCCATGTATGAGGATCACCTCACCTATGACAAGCCTTTCCGCAAATCCGCGACTACCGTCGGCGACGTGCTGGGACGTTATCATCCCCACGGCGACTCCGCTGTGTACGGATCAATGGTAAGAATGGCGCAGGACTTTTCTCTGCGCTATCCCCTCATTGAGGGTCACGGAAACTTCGGCTCCGTTGACGGCGACGGCGCGGCTGCTTACCGTTATACCGAGGCGCGTCTTTCAAAGATATCCACCGAAATGATGAGGGATATCGAAAAAGAAGTTGTGGAGTTCATGCCAAACTTCGACAACAGGCGCAGAGAGCCTACCGTTCTGCCCTCCCGTTTTCCCAACCTTCTTGTAAACGGATCCGTGGGTATTGCGGTCGGTATGGCGACGAATATCCCTCCGCATAACCTCTCCGAGGTCATTGACGGCACTATCCACCTTATGGATAATCCCGAGGCTGATACCGCGGAGCTTATGCAGTATATAAAGGGTCCCGATTTTCCTACCGCCGCAACGGTATACGGTCTCGGCGGCATACGTCAGGCGTATGAGACGGGACGCGGACGCGTTATGGTCCGCGCAAAGGCGAATATCGAGGAAGACAAGCACAGAATTATTGTCACGGAGATACCTTATCAGGTCAACAAGGCAATGCTCGTTGAGTCCATTGCAAATCTGGTGCGCGACAAGAGAGTCGAAGGTATCACGGGTATCCGCGACGAATCCGGTCGTCACGGCATGCGCATTGTTATAGAGTGCCGCCGCGACGCAAATCTTGAGATAATCCTCAATCAGCTTTACAAATACAGCCAGCTTCAGGATACGTGCGCCATAAATATGCTCGCGCTGAAAAACGGCGAGCCGAAGATACTTTCGCTTAAGGAAGTTTTGCAGTGCTACATCGAGCATCAGGAAAGCGTTATCACACGCCGCACTCAGTTCGATCTGAAAAACGCGCTGCATGACGCGCATA
Source organism: uncultured Eubacteriales bacterium (assembly GCA_900555345.1). The sequence goes on along the minus strand of USKS01000081.1, from coordinate 2,394 downwards.
TATACGAGGGCTACAAAATTGCCATTGACAATATCGACGAGGTCATTTCAATAATCAGAAAGAGCCCCGACACCCCCACCGCCAAGGAAAACCTGATGGCGCGCTTTACGGGCGACGGCACCGCTGATGCCGATATAGGCACCCGCGAGGGACTTATAGCTTTTGCGGCTTCCGACAACGCGGGTCTTTCCGACGAGCAGGCGCAGGCTATCGTCACAATGCCTCTCGGCCGTCTCTCCGGTCTTGAAAGACAGAAGATAGAGGAAAAGCTTGCCGAGCTTGAGGCCAAGGTTGTCGAGCTTCGCGCTATCCTTGCCGACGAGGAAAAGATAAAGGGCATCATCAAGGACGAGCTGCTTGAAATTCGCCGCAAGTTCGGCGACGCGCGCAGAACGGAGATCGTTGAGGCTCACGACGAAATCGATCTTGAGGATCTTATCGAGCGTCACTCATGCGTTATCACCATGACCGGCGCGGGATATATCAAGCGCCAGAGAGTAAGCGAGTACAACGCCCAGGGACGCGGTGCGCAGGGCAAGAGCGGACTTTCCATGAAGGAAGAGGACGTTACGGAAAAGATAGTTGTTTCCGACAGCCATGCCATTCTGCTTATGTTTACGAACAAGGGCAAGATATTCGCTAAAAAGGCATACCGCATCCCCGAAGCGTCCCGCGGCGCAAAGGGATCGAATATAGTGAACATTATCGAGATCGAACCCGGCGAAAAGGTGACTGCTATCGTCCCCGTTTCCGGCTTTGATGAGGATAAGTTCCTTATAATGGTCACGAGAGACGGCGTTATAAAGAAAACGCCCCTTTCCGAGTACGAGTATCAGCGCCGCGGCGGTAAGATCGCCATCAACCTTGACGAGGGCGACGAGCTGATATTTGCGGATGTTTCCGACGGCAACAAGGATGTGTTTATCGCTACCCATCTGGGACGCGGTTCCCGCTACAGCGAGGATGATGTGCGCACCGTGGGCAGAACGAGCCGCGGCGTTACGGCGATCAAATTCAAATTTGACGGTGATTATATCATCGGCGCCGCGCTTATCGACCGCGATGAGGAGTGGCAGAAGCATCACATGCTTGTTACCATCACCGAGAACGGTCTCGGCAAGCGCACAAGCTTTGACAGCTTCAGCTGCATGAGACGTCCCAATACCGGCGTTTACTGCCACGATGTTGAAAAGGCGGGCGCACCTCTTGCGGGCATTGTCATTGCGGACAGCGACGACGATGTTGTCATGATCACCGCAAGCGGAATGCTGAAGCGTATCAGAGTTGAGGATATTCGCACCGTCGGCTCGACAAAATCCAAGGGCGTTCGCGTTATGCGCGTGCCCGATGACAGCCGCATAGTGTCGCTTGCGGTTGCCCGTCCCGAGGAGAAGGAAGTCGAAATTTCCGACGAGGCTGCTCTCTCAGTGCCCGATCCGGACGACGAGGCTATCACCGAGGCATCGGACATCGCGGATGTCGCCGATGCCAACGACGAGACTGACTCCGAAGAAGAGTGATTTTATATGGGGCTTCGCCCCGCAGGGGAACGGTATTGGCGGGGCTCCCCGCCCCGCGCCCCGACATGGGGAAAAGGATTATATGCGAGGCTCTGCCTCACGCTCCGACCGTGCGGGAATTATATATGGGGTTTCACCCCATGCCCCACTTAGGGATCTTTTTTGGGAAAAAGATCCCTAAGAACCCGAAAAAACCAAACTGCATAGGTTTTAAACCATCAAATACAGATAGCGAACAAGGCTGCCGACGGCAGCCTTGTTTTTTTGCTCGGCGCAGACAGCACGGCACCGCAACCGCCCCGACGCCCCGCGCACCTGCCGTACCACCCGCACCCGCCGCACGCTGCGCAGCGCCCCACTCGCCCGTCGTTCATCCCACGCTCACAGTCGTGCCGTCCGTCATCGCGCCCTCGCCGTGCACCTCCCGCGCACACATCGCCCACACCCGCCGCACCGTCCGAGCCTACCGTCCACGCCGCCCGTTCTCCCGTCGTACTGACCGCACCCGCTCGTCTCCCCGCGGGGTTTCTGAAACTGCGGGCTTTTAGTTTCTTTGCAAAGCAATTCAAGCTTTAATGTTAGCTTGCCGAACTTAAGTGAGAAGGACGTGAAGGGACTACTTTTCCGTAAGCAGCCGCGGAATGGGCGCCGGCTTTCAGCTTTCCGAAATTGTGAAAGCAATTCAAACTTTGTGGTTAGCTTGCCGAACGTAAGTAAAAAGGACGTGAAGGGACTACTTTTCCGTAAGCAGCCACGGACGGGCGCCTGCTTTCGGCTTTCCGAAATTGGAAAAGCGTTTCAAACTCTATCGTCAGCTTGCCGAACTTGAGTAAAAGATGTGAGGGGGCTACTGTCCCGGCAGTAGCCGCCCTCA
>USKS01000080.1 GCA_900555345.1 uncultured Eubacteriales bacterium | reverse complement strand
TTTGCGCCGCAGTCGGTGCAGAATTTGCCGGTGTTTACCTTGCCGCAGGAGCACTTCCAGCCTTCTTCGGGCTTTTCGGCACCGCAGTTCGAGCAGAATTTGCCCGTATTTTCGGTTCCGCAGGAGCACTTCCACGTGTTTGCCGCAGCAGCCGCGGCACCGGCTGCCTGAGCCTGAGCCTGTGCCTGAGCCTGAGCCTGAGCCTGCTGATTCTGCTGACCCATTGCGTACAGGTTCTGAGCGTTCATTGCGCCGCCTGCATTCATTGCCATACCCATGCCCATAAAACCGGTCATGGCGCCGGAGGAGTTGGAGGCGGCTGCCTTCATAGCGTCCGCCTGAGCGCCCACGAGAGTTGCCGCCGCCATAGTGGGGTCTCTCATAATAGCGCTGCGCTGTGCCTGCTTTATCATGTCCGCGTCCTCGTCGGGAAGCGTTACGGAGCCAAGCGCTATGCTGACCACCTTCAAGCCGCGCGTTTCTCCCCATTTGCTGCTGAGAGCGGCGTTCATCGCGTCCTCAAGCTCGGTGGTGTGGAGAACTATCTGGTTGGGGCGCATCTCCATTTCGGAGAGTCTGCCGAGCGCCGGCTGAAGCGCGCTTATAAACTCCTGCTTCAGTTGGCTGTCAAGCTCGTCGCGCCGGTATTCGCCGCTGATATTTCCGCATACATTCGTATAGAACAGAAGCGGATCGGCTATCTTGTATGAATAAACGCCCGAGCAGCGGACGCTTACGTCGATGTCAAGTCCGATCTTTGTATCCACCACGCGAAAAGGCACGGGGTTCGCTGTTCCGAACTTATTGTCTATAAGCTCTTTCGTATTGAAATAGTATACTCTCTGATCTTTGCCCGTGTCGCCGCCGTAAGTAAAACGCTTGCCTATAGTCTTAAACGTGTCGATAATACTGCTGCCGAGACTGCCTGCAAACAGGCTGGGCTCTGTTGAAGAATCATATGTAAACTCGCCCGGCTCTGCGCAGAACTCAACGACCTTGCCCTGCTCCACGATCATCATACACTGACCGTCGGCAACGGCAATACCTGAGCCCTTTGTTATGATGTTGTCGCTTGCCTTTGTGTTGGAGGAACGTCCGCTTATACGCTTCTGCCCCTTTACTGCAAGCACCTCTTTGTCAAGAGCCTCACAATAGAAAAACTCCTTCCACTGGTCGGCAAGAGTGCCTCCGAGCGCACCGACGCCCGCTTTGATAAGTCCCATAGTGGTTTCTCCTTTATATATAATATAAATTTTATGCAGTATAGTTTAAGTTATGCCGATATCGGCTTTTGCGGGTATCCGCCTTGCGCCGGCAAGTCGGCGCCAAACGTCCGTCAGCCGTCATTGCGCATTGACTTAAGCAAGGCTATCTCCGCCGCGTATCCGTCAAGCTCGTTGGGGGTCTCAAGATAAAACGGCAGGTCTTTGATCTTTTCGCAGTTTATTATGCGGCGTATGCCCTCCGCGCCGAGGTACCCCTCACCTATTTTTTCGTGCCTGTCCTTTGCGGCGCCCACGGGGTTTTTCGAATCGTTAAGATGGACCGCATACAGTCTGTCAAGTCCTATAACGCTGTCAAAGCGCTCAAGCACCGCGTCGGGGTCGGCGGCAATATCGTAGCCTCCGTCGGAAACGTGGCAGGTGTCAAGACACACGCCCACAAGATCGCGGCGCGACGGCTCGGTTTTTTCAATGATAGTTTCTATTTCTTCAAAAGTTTTGCCTATCTCGCTGCCCTTGCCCGCCATTGTTTCTATAAGCACGCGGGCGTTCTGCCCGGGAGTTATAACTTCGGATAAAAGCCGCGCGGTGTTCTCAATGCCCGCCTCGGCTCCTATGCCCACGTGACAGCCCGGATGAAAATTGTAAAGCGCGCCGGGAATATCCTCAAGCACCTCAATATCCTCTATCATGGAATCTCTGCTGTAGTTCCATATCCGCTCGTCGGCTGAGGCGGGATTGAACGTGTACGGCGCGTGCGCAAGCGGCGGCGCAAAGCCGTTTATGGCGATAATAGCGTTCAGCGCAGCCACATCGTCGCCGTCGGGACGCTTAAATCCGCGCCCTCTCGGGTTACGCGTGAAATACTGAAAAGTATTCGCGCCGACGGAAAGCGCCGTTTTGCCCATGGCCTCATATCCGCCGGATACGGAAAGGTGACATCCTATATAAAACATAATTCTTCCTTTTCACACAAAGTTCAAAAGCATATCTGTTCTTTTATATTGTACCATACCGCGCGATTTATGTCAATGCGGCATACTTGACTTTACGGCTGTTCGGTAATATAATTATGTAGGTACTTTGACGAGAAAGGAGGCTTGCGGCATGAAGAAAAACCGGGTAATATCCCTGAAGCGGCTGCGCGAAGGCATTGTCGGGGCTATACGAACCGTATCCGACGACCAGATCACCGTCTACGCTGCTCAGGCGACGTTTTTTATAATCACCTCCACCATTCCCTTTTTTCTTCTGATCCTCAGCCTTACAAAGTACTTTATAAACGCCGACTGGCTGCTTTCGCTCATTGACGAGCATATTTCCGGCGACATTGGCAAGCTGCTTACCGGCATAGTTGAAGAGATCGTGGGCAAGGGCGGCATATCCCTTGTTTCCGTCACCGTCATAACGACCCTGTGGGCGTCGTCACGAGGGGTAAACGCCGTTATGCGCGGCGTTTCCGGCGCTTACGGCATAAAACTCAAAGAAAACTTTCTGTATGACATTTTCAGATCACTGTTTTATACAATTGCCTTTATTGTAATAATCGTCGCCATGCTTGCGGCACTCGTATTCGCGGATACGATACGAGAGGCAGCAGAGGACAAGATCCCCCTGCTGGCAACGATTTTTCGCATCATATCGGACAGCGGCAAGCTGCTGTTCACAGTGCTTCTGACCCTGTTCTTCGCACTGTTATTTAATACAGTTGCCAAAAAAGGCAAACGCCTATCAAAGACCGAATATCACGGTATGAGCGACAAACTGCCGCGCGGATACGCGGCGCAGCTGCCCGGCGCGGCGTTTGCAGCCCTCGGCTGGGTGCTGTTTTCGTATTTTTACGCTTTGTACCTCAATTATTTTCCTAACGCATCATACGTATACGGCAGCCTTGCCGCAATAGTAATTCTGTTTTTGTGGCTGTATTTCTGTATGATAATCCTCATGCTCGGCGCAGAGCTTAACAAGCTCATATTCCTGTTTTGCGCGGAAAGAAAAAAGAAAAAGAACGCGGAAAGATCCGACGGGTGATTTGCCGAAGCCGCCCGACGGCTCATTTTACGCAGCGCTGCAGCGCATGATCCCTGTACCCTATGCGGTACAGGGATCTTTTCTGTCTGTTTTGTACCAAAGCGCCCGCACAGTCTCTCTCCCTCATACCTCCCATCAAAAGAGGCTGTCAGCGTCCCGACTGCGTCACTTTGCACAAGCTTTCCCTACGCATATAATGAAGATTTATTGTCGATATTTCTTTACACGGCAGATATATTGTGATATACTATAAGATAGTTTAATATTGCAAAGCGGCGGCTTGCAGCGAGCGCGGAGGTGACATCTTATGCCGAGAATACTGAAGCTTAGTGTAGGCGACATACTGGAAATGAAAAAGGATCACCCCTGCGGAGCGAACCGCTATACGGTAATGCGCGTAGGCAGCGATGTGCGCATCGTCTGCTGCGGCTGCGCAAGAGACATAACAATGCCGCGCGAAAAGCTTGAGCGCGCGGTCAAAAAGGTCATTTCAAATTCCGACACAGGCAGCGGCGACGCCGCGCCCGAGCATCTTTCGGACAAGAGGTAACATTTTCATGGCTGACAATATAAAAACTCAAAGCGACGAGACCGTGCGCCGACGTCGCATCGGGCGAATTTTTTCGGGACTTGCAAAGAAAAAGAGCCCCGACACCGCTCTCCCCCTGCTCTCGCCCCGCCGCGGGCTTCGCGAGAGATACTCGTATTTTCGCCGCGATCAGAAATATCTCATACTGTGCTTCTGCGTACCCATGGCGATCATGTGGCTTATGTATATATGCCGCGGGGTTTTCCCCTTCGGGCAGGAGTCTGTTCTGGTGCTTGACCTGAACGGACAGTACGTCTACTTTTTCGATGGACTGCGCGACATACTCCGCGGAGACGGCAGCTTTCTGTATTCCTTCAAGCGCGCGCTTGGCGGAGAATTCATGGGCATATACGCCTACTATCTCTCAAGTCCGTTTTCAATAATAACCGCGCTGCTTCCCAAATCCATGATAACGGAAGCGCTGCTTATAATGTTTCTTCTCAAGGTCGGCAGCTGCGGACTCACCTTCGGCATTTATCTTGAAGCAACGCGCAGACAGCGAAACAGCGCGACCGCTGTCATGTTTTCAACCATGTACGCGCTGTGCGCGTACGCGGTCGTAATGCAGCACAACACCATGTGGATCGACAACATGATCCTCATGCCCATAATAATGCTGGGTATCGAAAACCTCATCCGCTTCGGAAAGTTCAAAATGTATGTTATCTCCCTTTCCCTGGCGATATGGTCGAATTTTTACATCGGCTACATGATGTGCATATTCTGCGCCGTGTATTTCTTCTATGCGTATTTCTCAAAATCCCCCGACGAGCGAAACCCGCTCGGGATGAAAAAGCATTTTCCCAAATCTCTCGGCAGAATGGCGCTGTATTCGGCGTGCGCCGTTATGATATGCGGCGTTTTGCTGCTCTGCACCTACTATTCGCTCACCTTCGGCAAAACCACGTTTTCAAACCCGAATTTCAAGCCCGATCAGCGCTTTGAATGGCTCGACATGGTCACAAAGCTGTTTATCGGCTCCTATGACACCGTGCGCCCCGAGGGTCTGCCCTTTATTTACTCCGGAACGCTCACGCTTATACTTCTGCCGCTTTACTTCATAGCGCCCCACGTCAAAACGCGCGAAAAGATAGCGTCCGGACTGCTTATAGCGTTTTTCCTCGTTTCGTTCAACGTTACGACGCTCGATCTTTTCTGGCACGGCATGCAGCGTCCCAACTGGCTGAACTACCGCTACAGCTTTATGCTGTGCTTCTTCCTTGTCCTGTTTGCCGAAAAAGCGTTTGAAAAGCTCCGCGAGATAGGCTACCGCAAGGCGGCTGTAAGCGGGGCGGCGCTCATCGGGCTGCTTGTAATGATCCAGAAGCTGTGCAAGGACAGCGACAATGTGCGCACGTTCTCCATGATATGGCTGTCCGGCGCAATAATCGCGGTATACCTCGGCACGCTGCGCGCAGTCACGTTTTCAAAGGAAAACGTCCGCCGCGCGGGTTCTCTGGTGCTGTGCGTGCTCGTGGGTGCCGAAATGTTCGGCGCGGGCATGCTCAATATGGACTCTCTCGACAGTGACGTTGTATATTCCAGCCGCACATCGTACCGCACGTTTATCGACGGCCTTCTCCCCACGGTGGAAAACGTGAAAGCAAACGATACAGGCTTCTACCGCATGGAGAAAACGCACCACCGCAAAACGAACGACAACTTTGCGCTGGGCATGAACGGAGTTTCAAACTCAACGTCCACGCTCAACAGCTCCACCATAAGACTTCTGCACGATTTCGGGCTTTCGTCCAAATCACACTGGTCGAAGTATCTGGGCGGCACGCCCGTTTTCGACTCGCTTTTCGGCATCAAATACGTCATACAGGAGTATGACAGCGATGAGGAAATGGAGCTTTACACCGACACGGGCTGGGGCGACTCCGACTACACCGTTTGGGAAAACCCTTATGCTCTCTCGCTTGCGTACGGCGTAAACGAGGATCTTGCCGATCTTGAAATACACGACACATACACCAACCCCTTTGAGCGCATGAACGCCGTTGTCGGCGCAATGCTGGGAGAAGAGGTCGAGATATTCAAACCCGTGGCACATAACGAGAATATACACAGCGAGGGCATGATGCGCTCCTCCGTGGCGGGGCACCTGAAATTTGAAAAGGTGGAGGCGGGCGGCGCACACCGCATAAACATAACGCTCACCGCGCCCGACGACAAGGTGCTGTACTGCTACTTCCCCAGCGACTACCTCAGAGAGTGCTATCTGTACGTCAACGGTCTCAAGTACGGCAGCGTTTTCGGCAACGAGTCAGACCGCATCATAGAGCTGGGCAGATTTGAGGCGGGGGAAGAGATCACCGTAAGTCTTGAGCCTCTGGGCGACAACATGTATATCGCAAACGAAGGGTATTTCTTCTGGCAGCTTGACGAAGAAGCCTTCGGCGAGTATATGCCCCGTCTTTCCGACAGTCAGTATATAATAGACAAATACAGCGACGACAGCTTCAGCGGCAGCGTCAATATCGGCTCCGACAGCACGCTCGTATTCACCTCCATCCCCTTTGATGAGGGCTGGCAGATAAAGCTTGACGGCAAAAAGGTCCCGACATTTGAGGTGCTTGACGGTCTCATCGCCTTTCGCGCGGAGCCGGGCGAGCATACGCTGACAATGAAATACAGACCGGCATGCCTGTATTACGGACTTGCCGTAAGCGTTACCGGGGCGGCGCTTTTCGCCTGCGCGTGGATCGTTGACGAAACGCTGCGCAAAAAGCGCATCATGCAGGGCGCCGCTGTTTACGAAGAAGACATACACGCGCCGGACGCAGCCTGCGATGTTTGCCCCCCTGAACCCGCAGTGTTTGACGACATACGCACTTCGGACGGCGAGAACTCCGACCGTACGGACGGCAGCAATGACACCGCTGCTTCCGACGGCGACAAT
>USKS01000079.1 GCA_900555345.1 uncultured Eubacteriales bacterium | reverse complement strand
TCCCGGGACTGCTTGCAGGCGCCCAGAGCGGAGTCGCCCTCCACGATGTAGATCTCCCGCCGGTCCACGTCCTTGGTGCGGCAGTCCACGAACTTCTGCACCCGGTTGGCGATGTCGATCTTCTCCGACAGCTTCTTCTTGGCGCCCAGGCGGGTGCGCTCCGCCGTCTCCCGGCTGCGCTTGTTCACCAGCACCTGGTTTACGAACTTTTCGCCGTCAATGGGATTTTCGGCAAAATAAATTTCAAGCTGCTCTTTTATAAATGCGGTCATTGCCTCCGCAATGAAGGCGTTCTTAATAGACTTCTTCGTCTGGTTTTCATACGAGGTTACCGTTGAAAACGAGTTTGTGACTATAACGAGGCAGTCCTCAATGTCGGCGTACGTTATCTTCGATTCGTTCTTGTTGTACTTGTTCAGCGCTTTGAGCTGCTTGTCCACGGCGTATGTAAACGCCGTTCTGACAGCCTTTTCGGGGCTGCCGCCGTGCTCAAGGAAGCTGGAGTTGTGATAGAACTCCGCGACGCTTACGGCATTGGAGGCGCAGAACGCCACCTCGCAGGTGAGCTTGTAGTCCGCCTTATCCTCTCTGTCGCGGCCGCGGGTTTCCGCCATCTTCCACGATACGGGCTGAGTTATGGCGCTGTCGCCCGCAAGACGGGCAACGTAGTCAAGAATACCGTTTTCGTAGTAAAATACCGACTCGTCAAAGCTTGAATCCTCATTTTCAAATCTGAAAACAAACTTAAGCCCCGAGTTTACGACTGCCTGCCGCTCAAGCACGTCGGTGAAATACTCTTTCGGTATGTTTATGTCCGTGAAAACGTCAAGATCGGGCTTCCAGTGCGTTACGGTGCCCGTGCGGCGCTCTTTTTTGTCAAGAGGCACTACCTCCAGCTTCGTAACAGGCTCGCCGCGCCGAAAAGACATACTCGAGCAGGTCTCTCCGTTGTATGAGCGCACCTCGAAAAACTCTGAGGAATACTGCGTTGCGCAGGCACCCAGACCGTTGAGTCCTATGGAGTATTCGTATGCGCTCTCACCGGAGTTGTTGTTGTACTTTCCGCCGGCGTACAGCTCGCAGTATACAAGCTCCCAGTTGTAGCATTTGTATTTGTCGTTGTAGCCCATGGGCACGCCGCGTCCGCGGTCGTCCACCTTAATGGAGTGATCCTTATATGCGGTTATGGTTATAACGGAGCCGTAGCCCTCCTTCGCTTCGTCCACGGAGTTTGACAATATCTCAAAAAACGCGTGCTCGCAGCCGTCAAGTCCGTCGGAGCCGAAAATTACCGCGGGGCGCTTGCGCACTCGGTCCGCGCCCTCCAGCTTTTCAATGGAAAGATCGTTATATTCGCCGCTGTCCTTTACTTTTGCCATACTGTTTTCAAGTCCTTACCAATCGTATTTTTCGATCTTTGCGCCGTCGTCCGATACGAGAAGATACCCGCAGAGAGAATATCTGTCCTCGTCCTCAAGGTACCACGAAACTCTTATGCGGTAGCAATCGCCGCCCGCGGAGTCCTCCATGCCGTCAAAGGAATATGCGTATTTGTATCCCGTGTCGGGGTCGGTTTCGCCGAGCCATGCGCGTGCGGCCTCAATTGCTTCTTCGCGCCCGAAAGCGGCGCTGCTGTCCTGCCCGGAGGAGTCTTCTGCCGCGGAGGTATCCGCGCTGCTTTCCTCGGGGGGATCGGTAACATCCTCAAAGCCCTTGCGCTCGGTTGTAACGGAAGGCTCTTTTGTCGTATCTTCTCCGCTGCCCGGCTTTGCGCATGACGCGGCGCCCGTGCACAGCATTACGGCTGCCAGTATTATCGCTGCCGCTTTGATAGTAGTTTTCATAAAAAGCATCTCCCAACTTTGTAAAATATCCTTTTATTTTCCGAGTCCCGCGCCGAGTATCGTAAGATCGGCAGACTCGGTAAGTGTTTCCATGTTATAAAGCAGAAGCACGTTTTTGATGTTCTTTTCGCTGCAGAGCTTTGTGATGTTTGTTTTGTAGTAGCGCAGATCTATCATTATAAGATCGTAATCGCGGCTGAGGAACTGCACAAGGCTGTTTGCGAATGAATCTTTGAGCACCAGAAGAGTGGAGCGGTCCGTCCCGCCGTTTTTCGTAATTTCGGTATATCCGAAGTTTCCGCCGGTGAACGCGGCGTATTTATCCTTCTCCGTGAGAAAATCGCGGACAAAGTACGAATCGAAAACGGAATAGGTCTTGCCGTCAGACTCCTCTTTTCTTCCACCGTGCTCCAGCAGCTGACCGGAGGCGTCAAGCACCTTCATGGTAAAGTCGCCGTCGCCCTCCCAGCGGTAGAAATCAAGCTCTTCGCCCTTCTCCCACTTTACGCCTGAAGAGGACCATGTGGTGCCGAGAAAATCCTTCGCGGCGCACTCAACGGTGAAATCGCTCTCCTGATATGCGCTGTATCCGACAGAGTCGGCAATGGCGGCATACGCGAGATACGCCCCGTGAGAGTTCCAGTGGTGGTCCGTTTTATAGTAGACCTCGTCGCCGCTCTCCTCTGCTTTGCGCAGAACGTTTCTGAGGTTTATCATATCAATGCCGTCCCCGTCGCAAAGCTCTTCGGTGATGTTCCATATCCTGTCAGAATAGTACGAGCCGTACACCGCAGGCAGACGGTCGTCGCAGACATCAGCCTTGCGGCCGGCAAACGCCGCCGTGCAGTTTATGCCGTTTTCTTTTGCCGCGGACATGAATTTTCCCGCGGCGGCAAGATTTTTCTTCAGATTATCCTCGTTGGGGTAATCATTGCGGGCAATGAGATAGCCGTCGTCGGCGACGAAAACATCGTTGTTCATCTGCTTGAACTGCAGAAGCTCGCCTGCCGCCTTTACGCCTATAAAGAAGTTTCGCGCGGGGAACTGATCCGCCATGTAGTCAGAAACCTCTTCGGTAAGCCCGCCGGACATGAGATTGTCGACCGTCAGCGTCGGCGTGCCCGCAAGCGCGCGGTTCTCCTCGGGAGAAAAATCGCGCTTTGGCAGTATCCAGAACAATGCCGCGAAAACAAACACAAAGCCCATGGTAAGTACCGTGAGGAGGATATTCGAAAAGCGCGACTTGTCTTTAAGCGACATCTGAAGCGCGAGATACTTTTCGGCTTCGCCGTCGGCGCTCTCGCGCGGCACTGCTTTTTTGTTGTCATTTGCCATATGTTTCACCCCCTCAGAATCTGAAATACAGGAACGGATTGTACGAAGAATCCACCAGGTATCCGGTGCACAGCACCAGTGCCGCCGCGCAGCATACGCTTACGGCGACCCGTGCGCCCTTGCCCGAGGAATAGAACTTGTAGTAAAGCTTTTTGGGAAGCGGCGTTGCGGCAACGCAGAGTATCACGAAGAACACCAAATTGCGCAGAACGTCGAAGGTAACTCCCGGCAGCGTGAATGTCGAGCCTGCGCCGAACATATATCCCAGGTATTTCACACCCTCTCCCAGATTTTCAAACACGAACAGCCACCAGCCGAACAGCACGACGGCAAGCGTGTATATGTGAGAGACAAAGGGGGGCAGCTTTTTAAGCACCTTCAGAAGGAACGCCTTTTCCAAAAGCAGGAACACGCAGTAGTACATGCCCCACAGAACGTAGTTCCAGCTTGCGCCGTGCCAGAAGCCCGTGAGGAACCACACTACAAGTATGTTGCGGTACATTTTCCACTTTGCGCAGCGGTTTCCGCCCAGAGGTATATACACATATTCGCGGAACCATGTGCCCATGGATATATGCCAGCGCCGCCAGAAATCCGTAATGCTTTTTGAAACGTAGGGATAGAAAAAGTTTTCTTTGAAGGTAAAGCCCATCATCTTTCCCAGACCTATCGCCATGTCGGAGTAGCCCGAGAAATCAAAGTATATCTGAAAGGCGTACAGGATAAGGCCGAACCACGAGCCGAGCACCGTTGCACCGCCCACGTCTCCCGCCGTGCGGAAAGTGTCCCAGAGGGCGCCCGCCGCGTTTGCGAGCAGTATCTTCTTTGCAAAGCCGCAGACGAAAGTGCGCATGCCCGAGGCAAACATATCTATATTGTACGGGCGGCTTCTGAGCTGATCGTCAACATCCTGATAGCGGACGATGGGTCCGGCTATAAGCTGAGGGAAAAGCGTTACATACGCGCCGAAGGTCGCCATATTGCGCTGCACCTTTGCGTCTCCGCGGTACACGTCTATGGTGTATGACATGGTCTGGAACGTGTAGAACGAAATCCCGATAGGCAGTGGGATGTCCGCAAGCAGCGGTATCTTTTTGAGAAATGCGAAGGGCAGAAGCTGCAGATTCTGCACAATGAATGTATAATATTTGAAAAAGCCCAGTATTCCGAGGTTTACGACAGCGCTTGCTATAACGAACCGCCGGGCCTTCTTTTTGTTCGTTTCGCGGTATTTTCCGGCAAAGTAGCCGCATATGTAGTCCACCACCATGGAAACGATCATGATGACCACATAGCGCGGCTCGCCCCAGCCGTAGAATATAAGGCTGACGATGAGAAGAACGATGTTTCTAAGCTTCAGCGGCACGATGAAATAGAAAATCATCGTTACCGCAAAGTACAGAAACAGAAATTCAAGAGAAGTAAAAACCATATGCGTCTCCGTTTTGCCGAAAAATGCGTGTGACACGACGCATCCGTCCGAGCCTTTATCCGATTATATGATAGATACATTTATTGTACCATAAATTTATTAAAAAATAAAGCATTATTTTGCGTTTTTGCACAGACAGTCCCTTTTACATTTTGCTTACATCGTCATGATGACTTAATAATGACAGTATTATATGATAATGTAAGATAATAGTACATATCTCAGGGGGAAAGGACTGTGAAAAGAAAAAATCTGCGCCGCACGGCGGCGATACTGTCGGCTTTGGCTCTCTTCGGGGCTTCTTTTGCGCTCCCCGCGGGCGCCGCAAGCGCGGAAATACAGAAATATAAGGAAAAAATATCGGCGCTTTCCGAAAAGCAGGACGAGCTTTGGCACCGCATCGGAGACATTGACAGCGAAAAGGCAGCAACGCTCGACGGAAAAAAGGAGCTCGACGCGCTTATCACCGCCACGTCCGAAAAGGCACAGGCGGCGCAGGCGCTGCAGGAAGTGCTGGGGCAGCAGATAAGCGATACTGCGGCAGAGATAGAGCGGCTGGAAAGCGAAAAAGCCGAGACAATGGAGAAAATGAAAGTGCGCATGCGCGCAAATCAGGACAGCGGCAAAGCGGGATATCTGCAGCTTATCTGCGGCAGCGTCGGCATCGGGGATTTTCTCTCGCGGCTCGAGCGGGTCAACACTGTGCTTGAGTTTGACAAAAATACTGCCGAAAGTCTTGAGAAAAAGGCGGCGGAACTTGCAGAGCGCAAAAGCGAGCTTGAGGAAGCCGAGGATATGCAGACGCAGCTTCTCGCGGAACTGAACGCGGATATTGAGAAAAACAAGCAGCTCGCGGCTGCCGCCGAAGCTTATTATGTAAAGCTTTCCGCCGACAGCGAGGCGCTGCGGCGCGAAAGCGAGAAGGCAAAGGCATCGGAGGAAGCGCTGAACGCCGAGCTTGAGCGGCTGCTGAAGGAAAGCAGCGCTCCGTCCGGCGGTTCGGGCGGCGGAACGGGCGGAGGAGCCGACGGAGGAACGGGCGGCTCCCCCTCTGCAGGGTCGGGGAAATTCATATACCCGCTGCCCGTTGGCGGATATATCTCCTGCCGTTTCGGAGATACTGACCCCAACGGCGCGCCCCACTGGGCGCTTGACGTTGCCATAGCCGCGGGCACTCCCGTTTACGCCGCGGCGGACGGCAAGGTGCTCGTCGCGAAGTGGCACGACAGCTACGGCAACTTTGTGCTTATAGATCACGGCGGCGGATACAGCACGCTGTACGCCCATTTCAGCTCCATTGCGGTATCCGCGGGGCAGAGCGTCAGCGCCGGGCAGGTCATAGGCTATGTTGGCACAACGGGATTTTCAAAGGGTAATCATCTGCATTTTGAGTTTCGCGTAAACGGGCAGAAGAAAAACCCGCTGGATTATGTTCCCTGTCCGCTGTGATATTGCATTTATGGCGCTGCGGTGATATACTGAAAACATAAGAAGGCAGAAAGGAAGTGCGTAGGCACCTATGGCAAGAATACTTATCGTTGAGGATGACGAAAACATTGCAAAGACCATAAGCGCGACCCTTGCGGCGGTGGGCTATGAATCCGCCATTGTCAGCGACGGTGCCGAGGCGGTGGAGACCGTGAGCCGCAACTGCGCCAAGTGGGATATCGTGCTGCTTGACGTCATGCTGCCCACCATGGACGGCTTTGAGGTCATGCGGCACATTGCGCCCCTTGGGGTGAGCGTTATATTTCTCACCGCCATGCAGAACGTGCTCGACAAAGTTAACGGGCTGAAGCTCGGCGCGGAGGACTACATTGTAAAACCCTTTGAGGCACTGGAACTTTTGGCAAGAATAGAGGTCGTGCTGCGGCGCACGGGCAAAATATCGACGACGCTTAACTACGGCGACATATGCGTGGACACCTCGGCGCACACCGTTACAAAGGGCGGAGCCCCCGTGGCGCTGACACCGAAGGAATTTGACGTGCTCGTTTTCTTTCTCAGAAACCGCGATATTGCCGTCACACGCGAGCGGCTGCTGGGCGCCGTGTGGGGATACGAGTTTGAGGGCGAGAGCCGCACCGTGGATATACATATTCAGCAGATACGCAAAAAACTGGGGCTGCACGACTGCCTTGTGACCATACCGAAGC
>USKS01000078.1 GCA_900555345.1 uncultured Eubacteriales bacterium | reverse complement strand
ACCTTGCCCCCGAGTTCCGCCACAAGATAGCGGAGCCGTACTGGGTGCGCTACGAGTATTCTCCCGAGCTTCAGAACAAGCCCATACACCTCACAAAGCACAGCGGACAGGAATTTGACCTTATCGTCTCAGGCTCGCTTCTGGTGCAGGTGGGCACGAACAAAGAGCTTCTGCACGAGGGCGACAGCATATACTACAACTCCTCCATCCCTCACGGAATGATAGCCGTTGACGGCAAAGAGTGCGTTTTCTGCGCGGTGGTGCTGCCGGGTGAGGAAACAAAAGAATCCGAGGTGCGCAGCAGCGTTGTGTCCCTGCGCCCCGCAACGGGACTTCTCTGCGAGAAGTTTGTTGACGCAGTGGAGGATGAAAACGGAGTTCTCAAGAAAATAGACTTTAAAAACACGGACAGCTTCAACTTCGGCTTTGATGTTGTGGACGCTATTGCGGACAGGTACCCCGACAAGCTCGCCATGGTATATCTTGACGAGAACAAGAACGAGAGACGCTTTACGTTCTCCGATATAAAGAAAGAGTCCGCAAGATGCGCGAACTACTTCAAATCCCTCGGTATCGGCGCGGGCGACAAGGTAATGCTTGTGCTCCGCCGTCACTATCAGTTCTGGTTTGCGATGATAGCTCTGCACAAGCTCGGCGCGGTTGCGATCCCCGCAACGTTCCAGCTTCAGGAGCACGATTTTGTATACCGCTTCAAGTCTGCCGGAGTTACCACTCTTCTTTGCACGGCAAAGGGAGAAACGGCGGAGATAGCGCGCAGAGCCGCGGAGCAGTGTCCCACCGTTAAAAATATGATACTTGTGGGCGAAAACCGCCCCGGCTGGCACGACTTCGACTCCGAGTACGCACTGTATTCAAGCCACTTCTCCCGCACGGAGGATACTCCCTGCGGGCGCGACGCGGCGCTTATGTTCTTCTCTTCAGGCACAACGGGCGAGCCTAAAATGGTCGAGCACAGCCATACTTATGCGCTCGGTCACTTCGTGACCGCCAAGTACTGGCACTGCTGCGAGCCCGACGGACTGCACTTTACCATATCCGACACAGGCTGGGGTAAGTCCCTCTGGGGCAAACTGTACGGTCAGTGGATGTGCGAGGGCGCGGTGTTCGTATATGATTTCGACCGCTTCAACGCCCGCGACATCATGCCGCTTCTGGGCAAATACAAAGTCACCACATTCTGCGCGCCGCCTACAATGCTGCGCATGATGATGAAAGAGGATCTTGCAAGCTACGATTTCTCTACAATAAAGCATATGACCACCGCCGGCGAAGCGCTCAATCCCGAGATCGCAAAACAGTTTATGGCGGCAACGGGTCTCAGCATCGCCGAGGGCTTCGGTCAGACGGAGACAACGCTTACCGTTGCAAATCTTGTGGGCACAAAGGTGCGTCCAGGTTCAATGGGCAAGCCCTCTCCCCAGTACGATGTTGACATCGTTGATGCGGACGGCCACAGCGTTCCCTGCGGTGAAACGGGTGAGATCGTCATCCGCCTTGACAAGGGCGCTCCCGTGGGACTGTTCAACGAATACTACAAGGAGCCCGAAAAGACCGCGGAATGTATGCGCGGCGGCGTGTACCATACGGGCGACACCGCATGGCGCGACGAGGACGGCTACTTCTGGTACGTGGGCAGAGTGGACGATATCATCAAGTCCTCGGGATACCGCATAGGGCCTTTCGAGATCGAAAGCGTTATCATGGAACTGCCCTATGTGCTTGAGTGCGGAGTTTCCGCCGCTCCCGACGAGGTTCGCGGACAGATAGTAAAGGCAAGCATTGTGCTTACAAAGGGTACGCAGCCGACGGAAGAGCTGAAAAAAGAAATTCAGAACTATGTAAAGTCGCATACCGCGCCTTATAAATATCCCCGTCTTGTGGTGTTCCGCGACGAGCTGCCCAAGACAACCAGCGGAAAAATTCAGAGAAACAAGCTCTGATAAAAATTCGTTTTCCCTCTTGACAACTGAATAGTGTTGGATTATACTGAGAGTGTAAAGGCAAAGACGAAGAGTATTGATGCAAAACGTCCTGCAGAGAGGCAGCGGTCGGTGTGAGCTGTCGGAAACGGTGCGTCGGTTGTAGCTTCTGAGCCGGAAGGAAGAAAGCCCATGCGGGGCAAGTAGAGCCTTCCCGTAACTGCTGCGTGAAATGCATACGGCTT
This sequence comes from uncultured Eubacteriales bacterium, assembly GCA_900555345.1. Next base: position 4,702 of record USKS01000078.1, on the reverse strand, counting down.
GACAGAGCCTGAGAGGCGTCCATATAAGACGCAATTTGAGTGGTACCGCGGGTAGCTGATATTTCGGCACTCGTCTCAAAGTAATCCAAAGCTTTGGGACGGGTGCTTTTTTCGTTCCAATTGCTGTGCGGGGCGCCGAAGGTGCTTTGCATCTGTCACACATCAACGCACGGAGGGAAAAACAAATGAAACAGATCACGGCTCTTGACTACAAAATAGGCGAGATGGCGGCGCGCATACGCGAGCTGCGCGAGATCGAGGGACTGAGTCCCGAAGAGATGGCGGAGAAAACGGATGTCACCGTCGCCGAATACCTTGACTGCGAGGCGGGCAGAAGCGATTTGAACTTTGCGTTCATATACCGCTGCGCTCTCGCTTTCAACGTTGACGTTACGGACATAATCGAGGGACACAGCCCGACTCTGCGCTCCTTTACGCTTACAAGAAGCGGCGAGGGGCAGGAGATAGCCAACGCCCACGGCATGACGTACTACAATCTGGCATACGCTTTTCAGAACAGAATAGCCGAGCCGCTGTACGTCCGCAGCGCGTATGACGCGTCGGCGCAGAGCGCCGACATTGAGCTTACTACCCACGAGGGTCAGGAGCTTGACATAGTTATCTCAGGTCATCTTCGTGTGCAGATAGGTGAGCACAGCGTCGTTCTCGGCCGCGGCGACAGCGTATATTACGATTCGTCAACACCTCACGGCATGATAGCCGTAAACGGAGAGGACTGCGAGTTCTACGCAATAGTTCTGAACCCCTCCGGCGAGCCTATCCCCGAGCTTGCGCCCGCGCGCAGCATAGAGGAGACGAAGACCGTAAGGCAGGATACGAAAAAACGTATCTACAGCGAATACGTCGACGTCGTGAAAAACGAGCGCGGAACGCCTCTTTCGATAACATTCAAAAATACGGAGCATTTCAATTTCGCTTTTGACATTGTCGATGAGCTTGCATCCCGCAGCCCGGATAAGCTTGCAATGCTGCATATTTCCCGCGACAGGACCGAGCGCCGCTTTACCTTTGAGGATATGAAAAAGGCATCCGCAAGATGCGCAAACTATTTCAGCTCTCTCGGCATAAAGCGCGGAGACAGAGTAATGCTTGTGCTGCGGCGCGCATACGAGTTCTGGCTTGCAATGCTGGGACTGAATAAGCTGGGAGCGATAGCGATTCCCGCGGTCTGTCAGCTTCAGCAGCACGATTTCGAATACCGTTTCAATGCCGCGGGCATTGAAACAGTTATAAGCACTCCCGACACGGCAGCGGAGATCGAGGCCGCCTGCAAGACTTACGGCAAAATGAAAAATCTTTTGCTTGTCGGCGCAAGTCGCGAGGGATGGAGAAGCTTTGACGACGAATACCGTCTTTTCAGCTCTCACTACGAGCGCCCGGCGGATGCGCCCGGCGGCGACGATCTTATGCTCATGTTCTTCACATCCGGAACTTCCGGATATCCGAAGATTGCGGCTCACAACTACAAATACGCTCTCGGGCATTTCCATACGGCAAAATACTGGCACTGCTGCGACCCCGACGGTCTTCACTTTACCATATCCGATACGGGCTGGGCAAAGGCAATGTGGGGCAAGCTTTACGGTCAGTGGCTTTGCGAGGCGGCAACGTTCGTATACGACTTTGATCGTTTCGACGCAGCCGACATACTGCCCATGTTCAAGAAATATCACATCACCACCTTCTGCGCACCGCCTACAATGCTGCGCATGATGATAAAAGAGGATCTTACAAAATACGATCTTTCAAGCGTCAAGCATATGACGACCGCGGGCGAGGCGCTCAACCCCGAGGTGTACCGTCAGTTTGAAAAGGCGACCGGGCTTCAGATAATTGAGGGCTTCGGTCAGTCCGAGACTACAATGGTCATCGGCAACCTGCGCGGCGCGCCGCACAAGATAGGCTCCATGGGCAAGCCCGCGCCTATCTACAAGGTCTCCCTTGTTGATGCAAACGGCGAGCCTGTGCCCGACGGCGAGGTCGGCGAGATCGTCATCGACGTATCGGACGGCGCGCCCTGCGGACTCTTTACCGGCTACTACGGTGACGAGGAAAAGACAAAAGAGGTTTGGCACGACGGCTTTTACCATACGGGCGACACCGCCTGGCGCGACGAGGACGGCTTCTACTGGTACGTCGGCAGGGTCGACGACATTATCAAGTCTTCGGGATACCGCATAGGGCCTTTCGAGATAGAAAGCGTTATCATGGAGCTGCCTTATGTGCTTGAATGCGGAGTTTCCGCAGCCCCGGACGAAGTGCGCGGCCAGATAGTAAAGGCAAGCGTGGTGCTTACAAAGGGCACGGAGCCGACGGAAGAGCTGAAAAAAGAAATCCAGAACTACGTCAAGACGCATACGGCTCCTTATAAATATCCCCGTCTTGTCGTGTTCCGCGACGAGCTGCCCAAAACTTCGACCGGAAAGATTCAAAGAAACCGACTGTAAACTGACAAATCGGAGGCGTAAGGCAAAATGAAAATATCATGTATTCAGATGAATATGCGGCTTGCGGCGCCGGATGAAAATTTCGATGCCGCGAAACGGCTTATAGAAAAAGCGTGCGCCGACGGATGCGACGTCTGCGTGCTCCCCGAAACGTGGAACACGGGCTTTTTTCCGAGAGAGGGACTTTCCGCTCTTTCCGATAAAGACGGCGAGAGGGTCAGGCGCGAGATCGGCGGCGCGGCAAAAAAATTCGGCGTTAACATAGTGGCGGGCAGCGTTTCGGACGCCCGCGGCGGAAAAGTGTACAACACTTCGTATGTTTTTGACAGAAGCGGCGAGTGCATTGCATCGTACGACAAAACTCATCTTTTCACCCCCATGGGCGAGCATGAGTATTTCAGGGCGGGCGATCATTTCTGCACCTTCACCCTTGACGGCGTGCGGTGCGGCGTGCTTATATGCTATGACATCCGCTTTCCCGAGGCGGCGCGCACCATGAGCGCCGAGGTTCCCCTTGACGTGCTTTTCCTTGTTTCGCAGTGGCCGAGTGTCCGCACGATGCAGCTTGAAGCGCTTACAAGAGCGCGGGCAATAGAAAATCAGATGTTTCTTGCGCTGTGCAATTCCTGCGGCACCGCAGGCGAGACGGTGTACGGCGGCTCTTCCGTCATATACGATCCTCTTGGCGGCGTTCTGTCAAAAGCGGGATGCGGCGAGGAGATAATCTGCGCCGACTGCGACATGTCGGTGCTCCGCGGTATACGAGACAGCATAAACGTGTTTGCCGACCGCAGACGCGAATTATACGGTATATAATTTTTATCAATATATAAAGGAGAAAATATCATGAACTACGTTTTTCCCGTAACGAGAACGACACATCCCAAAAAGCGTCCCGAGGACGAATCAAAACTGGGCTTTGCAAAATACTTTACGGATCATATGTTTGTAATGGACTATGACGAGGGCGAGGGCTGGCACGACGGCAGAGTCGTTCCCCACGAGCCTATTCTCATCGAGCCCGCATCCTGCGTTCTGCACTACGCGCAGATGATGTTCGAGGGTATGAAGGCATACCGCACTCCCGACGGCGATATTCAGCTCTTCAGACCCGACATGAACGTTGCGAGAATGAAGAGAACAAACGAGCGTATGTGCATTCCCGAGCTGCCCGACGATCTTCTTGTTGCGGCAGTACGCGCCGTTATCAAAGAGGATATCGACTGGGTACCCCATGCGCCCGGTACGGCACTGTATGTCCGACCCTTCATTTTCGGCGATGAGGTCTCCTTCTCCGTGCTTCCCGCAAAGCACTACCGCTTTATGATAATCCTCAGCCCCACAGGTTCTTACTATGCCGCAAACGACGGCGGACTTTCAACCACGCGTATATATGTTCAGGATAAATACATCCGCGCGGCGCGCGGCGGCACGGGATATGCCAAGGTCGGCGGCAACTACGGCGGCGGTATGCGCGCTTCTCAGGACGCAATGAAGTACAACTGCAAGGACGTTCTCTGGCTTGACGCCGCAGAGCACAAGTACGTTGAGGAGATAGGCACGTCCAACGCATTCTTCTATATCGGCGACGAGGTGATAACCGCGCCTCTGGACTCCGGCACGATCCTCCCCGGCATCACGAGAGATTCCGTTATAAGACTGCTGAAGCACTGGGGCGTCAAGGTCAGCGAGCGCAAGCTCTCCATTGACGAAATTCAGGCTGCAAGCAAGGACGGCACACTTAAGGAGATATTCGCAAGCGGCACCGCGGCGGTAATTTCTCCTATCGGCTGGCTTTGCATAGAGGGCAAGGATATGACCGTTGCCGACGGCAAGGTCGGCGCGCTTTCCCAGAAGCTTTACGACACACTGTACGGCATACAGACCGGCACCGTCGAGGACTTTATGGGCTGGACATACCCCCTCGGTCTTAACAAATAATGAAAAGGCTTACGCTTTTCTGCGGCCATTACGGCAGCGGCAAAACTAACATTGCGGTAAACTATGCCCTGCGGCTCCACTCGCTCGGATACGACACGGTGATAGCCGATCTTGACATAGTAAACCCGTATTTCCGCACAAAAGACAGCGAGGAAAAACTGCGGCGCGCAGGCGTTTCGGTCATATCGCTGCCGTTTGCGAACACAAACGTGGATCTGCCCACTCTGCCCTCAGAGATGTACTCCGTTGTGCAGAACAGAGAACGGTACGCGGTCATAGACGTGGGCGGAGAC
>USKS01000077.1 GCA_900555345.1 uncultured Eubacteriales bacterium | reverse complement strand
CCCACTGGTTGAATGTGAAAAATTTCTTAAAAATGAAAATATCACAGAAGGGAAAAATTTTTTAAACTAACACAGAAAATGTTTGCAGAGTATATTAAGGACAGATTTTTGCACAATCACTTTCAACAAAGGATTATTCCGCCTATTTGTCCTTATCTAAAGACAATTACGCAGCCGTTTCTCAGATCAGTGACAAGTCCGGGGTATCTCCCGAAAAAGTAAAGGACTGCCTTGAAGGAGATCTGTCACAATTTATTCTTGAAAAAGAAGGTCCGGAAGGTAGGTTCAGATTTAAAGGAATGTATATGAAAATCTTTCCGATCGTCTCTCTTTTCGATTTCAAATAATAAATAATCCACCCTTTCAAGATTCGCGTGTCTATATATAAAAGCTTCCGTACAGACAAAGACAGCCCTGCGGCTTTGCCGCAGGGCTGCTCTTATAATTGAAGGTCAATCCCTGAGGGACAAAAGAAATTTTACAAGAGCGACAATTAGTGAAATTACGAACTCAAGGGCATATAAGCCGAAGCATATCGTTGTAATAATAATAAAATCCGATTTCCTCGCTCATGATCAGTATCACCCTTCTTATTTTTTCTCTGCAATAGCAGAGATTATTTTATATGCCATTTGCAACTGCTCCGCAGACACTTTGAACGATGTTCAAAGCGCGAGACGTTTCACTTTTTTCGGCAGTCGGAATACTTCGCGCCGTACCTATATCGAAAGAAATGTTTGTCCGCTGTATCTCACATTACAGTCTTCTCCGGCAAAGCGGCGCCGCTTTGCTATGCAGGTGCGAGTGGCTGAATTCTCCGAGCGTGCACAAAAGAAGCACCTCGGCGCAGCTGACGAGATATAATACGACATAATTGTAGCACTGATTACAAATTCTGTCAATGGTATAAAAAGTATAAAGTGTCGATATGGGCACAGCCACGGATATCGGGTTCCGAATGATCGGGTCGGAGGGGGCAAGAGAGAGAATCCCTCCGCAAAACTTCCGCAAGCCGGCAGCGAAAGTCTGCCGCAGTCAAAAAACGGAATATATTCCGCGCGGCGAGAGAGGTCCATACAAAATATCAGAGAGTACTCAGGTCATCGCGATAAGCCTCCCGTTCCCCATGCGTCACAGGGTTCGGGCGGTTTTTATACCTTCGGTCTGCCTGATCATGCGGGTTTTTAAAAAAGCTGCCGAAAAACGCTTGACGGTTTCACATAGTTCTGATATACTTATCAAAGTACGGTAATTTGGTGCAGAAACCAAAGGCGCACGGAGCGCAGCCGTACTTTTTTATTTCGGCAGAGCGGCTGCTCTGTAAGTCGGCGCAAGATTCTGCCGCCGAAGCCGCGTATTTCTTGCGGCTGACGAACAACATATTGCGGTGGACTTTTTCAAAAGCGGGTGATATAATTGATCTTGACCGGTCGGCACTGCGGAAATTTTTTGCAAAACACGTCAGAAAGCAAACTTCGGGCGATGTTCGCGCTTTATAAAGCAGCTTTCGGAGGAAAGATCGTATGGATAACAGAAACCGTTTTGACGGAAAAGGTGAAATATATGCCAAAGCGAGACCAAAGTACGCCGAGGCGCTGTTTGAATATCTGAAAAACGTGCTGAACGTGCCGTTTGACAGCGTTTTTGCCGACATCGGCTCCGGCACGGGGATATTTACGGAGCAGCTGCTTGACTGCTGGCGCAAGGTATACGCGGTGGAGCCGAACGCGGATATGCGAAGAAAAGCGGAGGAGAGGCTTTCTCGCATTGAAGGCTTTATCTCTGTAGACGGCAGTGACGCCGACACAAAGCTGCCCGACGGCAGTGTCGACTTTGTGACCGCCGCACAGACGTTTCACTGGTTCGACGCCGAAGCGTTCGGAAAGGAATGCCGCCGCTTTCTGAGACCCGGCGGAAAAGTGATGATAATTTACAATTTCAGAGATCCGAATGCCGCCTGCACAAAAGCGCTTGCCGAGCTGCGGCACAGATACAGCCCCGAATTCCAAGGCTTTTCAAACGGCATAAATGACGAAAAATGCAAAGCCTTCTTTGTCAGAGAATGCACGGTTTTCCGTGCCGACAACACTCAGTACTACGATAGGCAGGGCTACATCGACCGCGTGCTGTCGTCCTCCTATTCGACGCGCGAGAGCGACGGAAGATATTCCGAATATCTGACAGATATCGGACGCGTCTTCGACAGCTTTTCGGCGGACGGCATTATAGCAGTACCGACAAAAACCGCCGCGTATATCGGGAAGGTCTGACGGCGTATACGGCGTCGGACGATCCCGTCTGTTTAGAGGAGATGATCAGCATGATAAGAAAGCTGCGGCAAGGAGACATCGACAGGGTCGCCGATATTTGGTTAAGCGGAAATCTCACGGCGCACGCCTTTATCCCCGCAGAATACTGGAAAAGCAATTCGGAAGCGGTGAAAGAGATGCTGCCGCACTCAGAGGTCTATGTGTATGAGCAAGACGGAAATATCCAAGGTTTTGCGGGGCTTTCCGGTGAGTACATTGAAGGCATTTTCGTGTCCGAAGGAATGCGCTCGCACGGGATAGGCAAGCAGCTTCTGGACCGTATCAAAGCAAAAAAGCCTGTATTGCGTCTGAATGTATACCGAAAGAACACGCGCGCCGTACGCTTTTATGAGCGTGAAGGCTTTGAGATACAGTGCGGGGGCACGGACGGCGCCACCGGTGAGAAAGATCTTCTTATGGTATGGCGCCGCGGTATATGAGCGGAGAGGGCGGCATGACCGCGGGGCAAAGATTTAGGGAGGAAATTATTTATGATCTTATATTTTTCCGGCACAGGCAACAGCCGGTTCATTGCAAAGAAAATTTCGGAGGCGCTGCGGGACGGTATCACAGACCTTAACACAAGGATAAAAGCGGGTGATACTTCGCCGATACAGACGGGGCGGGATGTGATAGTTGTCACCCCGACATATGCGTGGCGCATACCGCGGGCAGTATCGGAACACATTCTGAAAACAGAGCTTTGCGGAGCAGAGCGTATATGGTTCGTGATGGACTGCGGCGGCGAGATCGGCAACGCGGCAAAGTATAACGATCTGCTTGCGGCACAGAAAGATCTGTGCTGTATGGGCACCCTGCAGGTGATCATGCCCGAAAACTATATTGCCATGTTCAACGCGCCGCACGCGGAAAAAGCCGAAGAGATCGTGGAGAAGGCTTTGCCCGATATAGAAAGCGCCGTTTCATACATCCGTGAGGGCAAAGCCTTCCCCACTCCCCGAAACAACCTTTATGACCGCTTTATGAGCGGGCCGATAAACCTCTTGTTCTATCGGATATTTGTAAAAGCAGACGCATTTCGCGCTGCTGAGAGCTGCGTCGGATGCGGGCAGTGCGCCAAGCGGTGTCCTCTGAACAACATTCGGCTCGAAGGCGGAAGACCCGTATGGGGCAAAAACTGCACCCACTGCATGGCCTGTATCTGCTATTGTCCCCAAGAAGCGATAGAATACGGAAAAAAGAGTGTCGGAAAGCCGCGCTATCACTTTGAACAGTTGAATATCAAATAGAATACGCACGTCTGCGCGCAAATCGGATAACTTCGGCGCCGCAGATCCGGCATCCGTTCACATCCCTTATGCTCTCTTTTTGTCGGTTTTCGGTTGTAATGAGCGAAAAAATATGATACAATAATACAAATATTATCGGTATTTAAAATATATCCGCCGCGATCCGAAACGGACACCTGCGGGCAAATAAACATCGGAGGACAGCTTTTTGAACGAACGACCTCACATACAATATTTTGACGGACTGCGCATCATTGCCGCGCTGGGAGTTGTTTTTATGCACACGGCAACCGACAGGCTGCGCGCGGGCGTCGACGCCGAATGGCATGTGCTGAATGTACTGACTTCCCTGGCATTTACAGCGGTGCCGTTGTTTTTCATGATGTCGGGATACCTGCTTATGACGAGTTCCAAAACCACGGATCTGTCCGTGCTGTTTCGTCACAGGCTGCCGCGCCTTGTAATACCGCTTGCGGGCTGGACGGTCGTTGCCGTGCTGTGGAACGCGTTCCGCTCGTTTGATCTGACCCCGGGCGGAGTATGGACAAGGCTTGTATCTTCGCTGTATTCTCCGGCGATGTCTCACCTTTGGTATATGTACATGCTGATAGTGCTGTATCTTATATCCCCCATACTTTACGGCGGTATTCAGGCACTGTCAAAGCAAAAATACGGCAATGTATTTCTTTTCGTTCTGGTGGCGCTGGTCTCTCTGCACACGATGCTCATGGCTGTGCTGCCGGAAGCCGCAAAGCCGTATATCAATCTGAACCTTTTCTCAAGGCTTAAGATACTTGACGGTCATTTGGCGACGTTTTTGCTCGGCTATCTGCTGGGCAGCTGCAAAAAGAAGATACCCAATGTGCTGCTCGCGCTGGGTGCCGCCGCAACGCTTGCGGCTATTGTTGTCGGCACATGGGTGCTCACGGTGCGCACGGGCGAGTTCAATCAGCGCTTTCAGTATCAGGCGTCGGGATATGTAGTCGTACTCTCAGCGTTTGTTTTCCTTTTGTTCAAGCAGAACTACAGAACGCCGCCCGCCGCAATAAAGGCGCTGTCACGACCAGTAGTGGCGCTTTCCATGCCCATATATTTTATGCACAATATTTTTCTCAGCATGCTGAACTACAAGGGCATAAAAGCGCAGTCTCTCGCAAGCGTACTTCTCATAACGCTTTTGGCGTTTGCCGTAAGCTTTATAGTTACAAAGACCGTGGCAACAATAAAGCCCATATGCTACATAGCAACGGGTATGACCTACAAGGACGCCTGCAAAAGCTGCAACTGGGTCCATACATTCAAAAAACTTTTCAGACGCGGCGCGGCTGAAGAACAATAAAAAAGACAGCCGGAGAAAACTCCGGCTGTCTTTTTCGGTTAACTTTCCGGCAAGACAGTGCCATTTGTTCGGAGCGCGACCGCGCCGCCCGTCACTGACGCTTCATCTGCCGCAGAAAGAATACGACCGCAAGTATGAGAAACACCGCCGTATATCCCGCGACCCACCATATATGCGGCAGCATGCCCGCGGCGTTGCCCGAAAGCACCGCTCTGCCCGCCTCAACGGAATGAACGAACGGCAGCGCGTACGCGATCTTTTTGAAAATGCCGCCCACAAGGTCAAGATCGAACCATGTGCCGGACATCCATGCGCTGAGGTTTGTAAACAGCGCGCCGCACAGTCCGCTCGCCTGCTTTACGCCGAGAACGCTGCCGCAGAAGATACCGAATGCTACGAAAAACAGTGACTGAGGCACGCTGAAAAGCACCGCCCACAGTATATTTACTGTAGGGGTAAGCCCGAGAATGCACGCCGTTATATAGCAGACGATGCTCTGCGCCGCCGCGATGGACAGTATGGGAAGTATGTATCCGAAAATGAAATCACCGGCGCGAAGCGGCGTTGTATACAGTCTTTGCAGAAAAGCGCTTTCTCTGTCCTTTGCCACAAGCATTGCGGAAAACAAAGTGAGAAACGACATACCGAACACGTTTATGCCGGGCACAAGATTTTCAATTTCGAAAATATCTACCGGTATATTTGCCTGGATCGCGCTGAGAAGCAGCAGCAATACGACGGGGAACCCGAGTCCGAAGCATATATTGATGGGATCGCGCATTATTTCCTTTGCGACGCGTCCGGAAAAACTCATAAGCTTCATTTTGCCGCCCCCTTTACTATTGCCACAAAAGCATCCTCAAATTTTTCCCTGCCCGCAAGCGCCTTCAGCTCATCCGCCGTGCCGACGGCAAGAAGCTTTGAATCCTTCATTATGCCTATGCGGTCGGAGAGCTCCTCCGCCTCTTCCATATAATGAGTTGTAAGAATTACCGTTACCTTGCCCCGAAGCTCGCGCACGGTGTCCCACAGATCCGCGCGGGCGAGCACGTCAAGACCGAGCGTCGGCTCGTCGAGAAACAGCACCTGAACGTCCCCCACAAGCGCCATGGCTATACTGAGCCTGCGCTGCCAGCCGCCGGAAAGCTTTGCCGCCTTGCGCTTTTCCACCTCGCCGAGCTTGAATCTCTCTATAAGCTCTGCGGTCTTTGCCTTTGCCTCGGAGCGCGGCAGGCCGTGAACACCGCACATAAGCTCAAGATTTTCGCGAACGCTAAGATTCGGCGCGACCGCCGTCTCCTGCGGGGATACGCCGATTATCCTTTTGACCTCGGCGCTTTCCTTTACTATGCTTTTCCCCATTACGAACGCGTCGCCCGAGGTGGGGGCGGCAAGGCAGGAAAGCATTTTCACGGTCGTGGTCTTGCCTGCGCCGTTCACGCCCAGCAGCGCAAACAGCTCTCCCTCATATACCGTAAGATCAAGCGAGTCGACGGCGCAAAGTGAGCCGTACTTCTTGCAAAGCTTCTCTGTTTTTATCGCCGCACCGCGGTTTTTATTTTCCCCTGTCATTGTCTGTATTCTCCTTTTTCTCAAATCGCTCTCTGAGACCCATATAGCAGTCTGTGACGGCGCCGCTTACAAAATCCATATCCCAGTCCAGAAATCCCGTGGCGATCATCGCCGCAATGCCGTGGACGTATATCCATGTTTCAATATGAAACATATATGCGTTCTCTCCGGAAAGGCCCGTGTTTTCGCGGACGATGTCCAATATTTTTTCCAGATCCTCGCCGCTCTCGTCGGGTTTGCCGTCGCGGTCCTTCATGTAAAGCAGCTTGAAAAGCTCTTTTTCCTCTTTTGCAAAGCGGACGTACGCCATGCCCGTGCATTTATATACGGGATACTTTCCGCGGCGTATCTCTTCTTCCGTTTTTTCTCTGAAGATCTTTGCGGCTGCGTCCGCAACGCTTTTCTGCACCTCTTCCATATTCTCGAAAAGTCCGAATATGGGCTTTGGGGAGCAGCCCAGCTCTGCCGCAAGAGAGCGCGC
>USKS01000076.1 GCA_900555345.1 uncultured Eubacteriales bacterium | reverse complement strand
CTGTACGGCAGCCGTGTTTTATCGCCCGCAAAGTATTCAGCCGCCGCAAAGCTCCTTTGCAAGCGCGGCAATTTCCTCTTTATTTGCACCGTTGACGGCGGAGCGGATATGCACGCCTGCAGCGGTATATGTCAGGTCTTTGCAGCCCTCAAGCATTTTTGCCATGACCTTTGCAGCCACGGGCGCCCATGAGCCGTTTTCAACAAAGCCCACGGTCTTATTGCGAAATCCCCGCTCGCAAAGCTCTTCTATAAACTCGCGCATGAACGGGAAGACAGTGCCGTTGTATGTGGTCGTCGCGAGAACGATCTTTCCGTAGCGGAAAGCGTCCTCGACCGCCTCCGCCATGTCGCAGCGGGCAAGATCGCACACGGAGACTTTCCTGCAGCCGCACGCGCAAAGCTCTTTTTCCAGAAGCTCAACTGCCGTTTTTGTGTTGCCGTACACGGAGGTGTATGCTATCACAACGCCCTCGCTCTCGGTGCCGTAGGACGACCATGTGTTGTAAAGGTCGAGATAGTATCCGAGGTTTTCCGAAAGCACAGGTCCGTGCAGAGGCAGTATCATCCGAATATCAAGCGCGGCTGCCTTTTTGAGAAGCGCCTGCACCTGCACGCCGTACTTGCCCACTATGCCGAAATAGTAGCGTCTTGCCTCGCACGCCCAGTCCTCGTCGACGTCAAGCGCGCCGAACTTGCCGAAGCCGTCTGCCGAGAACAGCGCTTTTGCCTTGTCGTCATATGTAACGATGACCTCGGGCCAGTGCACCATGGGCGCAGTTACAAATGTAAGAGTTCTGCCGCCCAGATCGAGAGTGTCGCCCTCGCCCGCAACTATGCGGCGGTCTTCAAAGTCGGTGCCGAAAAAGTTCTTCATCATAACAAACGCCTTTGCGCTTGCAACCATCTTTGCCTCGGGATACTTACTTGCAAAAGCCGCTATCATTGCGCTGTGGTCGGGCTCCATGTGCTGCACGACAAGATAGTCGGGGCACGCGCCCGACAGCGCATCTTCAAGATTTGCAAACCACTCGCCGCCGAAGTGCGCGCCCACCGTGTCCATAACGGCGATTTTTTCACCCTTGACTACGTATGAATTATACGCCATTCCGTTCTCCACAACGTACTGACCCTCAAAAAGATCTATATCGTGATCGTTTACGCCGATATAGTAAATTTCTTCTGCAATTTTTCTCATTTTGTATGTCCTTTCGCTTTTTATAATCTTTTATATGTACGCCGCGCTGCGCGCGGCATATACTTTTTTCGCCGCACGGCGAAAAGTCCAAATCAGAAGCACTTTGCAAGCCTGTGATTTTTGCAGTCGTCTACCCTGCCGCAGTGATAGCACAGCTCGTTTTCGCACCTGCCGCTCTCAAAAAAGCCGCAGATATTCGAAACGGTCGTTTCGGCAATATTGGACAGCGCCTCGCCCGTCAGAAACGCCTGATGCGACGTTACTATGACGTTTGGCATTGATATAAGACGCGCAAGCGTGTCGTCGTCAATGATATGACCCGAGCGATCTTCAAAGAATATGTCGCTCTCCTCCTCGTAAACGTCCATGCAGGCAGCGCCCACGCGGCGCTCCTTTATGCCATCCAGAAGCGCCTGCGCGTCTATAAGCGCCCCGCGGGAGGTGTTGACTATCACAACGCCTTTTTTCATTTTTTCTATAGCCGCCGCATCTATCATGTGATAGGTATCGTCGGTCAGAGGGCAGTGCAGCGAAATTATATCGCTTCGGCTGAACAGCTCGTCAAGTGACACATAATCTATGCCTGCGTCCTCGGCGGGGTATTTGTCGTATGCGATCATATTCATGCCGAAGCCTCGGCAGATGTCGGCAAACACCCTGCCGATCTTGCCGGTGCCCACAATGCCGACGGTTCTTTGGTGCAGCTCAAACCCGGTCAGTCCCTGCAGACTGAAATTGTAATCCCGCGTTCTGTTGTACGCCTTGTGGATACGTCTCACGGACGTGAGCAGCATTGCCATGGCATGCTCCGCAACGGCGTATGGCGAATACGCAGGCACGCGCACAACGTGCAGCTTTCCGTATGCGCTCTGCACATCCACGTTGTTGTACCCCGCGCAGCGAAGCGCCACGAGACGCACTCCCGCTTTGTGCAGCGCGTCGATAACATCGGCGTCTACCTCATCGTTTACGAAAACGCACACCGCGTCGCACCCTGCGGCAAGGCTTGCCGTGTCCGAGGAGAGCTTTGTTTCATAGTATTTTATTGAAATATCATTGCCCGCCGAGGCTTTTTCAAACGCCTCGCGGTCATATGTTTTAGCGTCAAAAAACGCAACCTTTACCATAACATAATGATCCTTTCCCGTTTTTTCGGGCGTCCGTGCGGTGAGGGAACAGACCGCCGCCCATATACTAAAGTATTTCCGAAAAAACGTTTTTTAAAAGGTCATACACCTCAAGATGCAGTATATCATGACAAAAAGACCGTGTCAATAAAGGGAGAAAAAACTCGCCCGTTAACAAAAAGCGCACGCGGTATTCCGCCGCGTGCATAGCAGCCGCGTCGCCGGGACGGGACAGCCGACGCCCGCGCGCTCTGACGAAATTATTCTTCCCCGCCCTCTTTTTTCGCGGCTGAATTTTTCCGCTGCTCCTCGGCGGAAATATATGAAAACACGCAGCCGCAATACTGCTGCCTGTATATTCCGTATTCTTTCGACAGCACTATGGAGCGCTGATAGCCGCCGCGCTTTTTGAAATCGGACGGGAGATAGTTTACGCCGTATTTCTGTGCCGTCTCAAAGCCTATGGAATTTATAAGCTGCGCGTTTTTGTGCGGGCTTACTGTGAGAGTTGTGGCAAATAGTCCGTATCCGTTGCTTTTGGCATAGCGGGCGCTTCTCTCAAGGCGCAGCCTGAAGCATTTTTCGCACCTCGAGCCGCCCTCCGGCTCACCCTCCAGCCCGCGGACCGCCTCAAAAAACGCGTCCGCACCCGCGGGGTCGCGCACCACATCGACGCCGCTGCAAAACGGCGCCTCGGAACAGAGACGGTACAGCTCGGCAAGACGCTTCTCGTACTCTGCTTCGTCCGTGATATTGGGGTTTGAAAAATATACTGTGATATCGAAAAATCGGCACAGATATTCAAGCACATACGAAGAACAGGGCGCGCAGCAGGCGTGCAGCAAAAGCTTTTCCCTCTCGCCGCGGCTCTGCATTTCTTCTATATATTTGTCCGTTTCAAGCTGATAGTTTATTTTTTCCATATTGTCTCCGAAAGCCTGTAAGTCGGCAAGGCAGCCGTTTATACTTTGCGGCGGCGCAGTTTTCCGTTGTTGTACAAAAACATGAAAACGCCCGAGCCGCATATGAGCACATAACCGATAACGCTTGCCGCATCCGGTATGTCGCCGAACACAAAGAATCCGAGGATCGCCGCAAATATGACCTGCGTATAGTCGTACACGGATATTTCCTTTGCGGGGGCAAGGAAATACGCCTTTGTGATGCCCAGCTGACCGATGCAGGCGAACGTGCCCGCAAGCACGAGATACAAAAGCTGCAGCCATGTCATTGCCTTATATCCCGCTATCATGAACGGCAGACACACAAGGCACGAAAAAGCGGAAAACCAGAATACTATGCGGCGGCTTTTTTCGTGCTTTTCGCCAAGCATACGAACAAACGTGTACGCCGCGCCCGCGCCCAGTCCGCCCATCGCGCCCGCGATCGCCGGAAGCACTGCCGGATTGTCAAATCCCGGCTTTATGATAAGCATACTGCCGCCGAATGCTGCCGCAACGCCCAGTATCTGCACGGGTCTCGGCTTTTCTTTAAGAAGCAGGGCGGAAAACAGGATGGAAAAGAACGGCGAGAGCTTATTGAGCATATTGGCGTCAGACAGATTGAGCGTGCCGAGCGCATAGAAATTACAGAGCAGCCCTATTGTGCCGCAAACGCTTCTGCCCAGAATTGCTGGGATACTGCCGCGGTTCGGTATAAATCCGTCTTTGTTTTTTATTATCAGAACAGTTATGAATATGAGGGCTATAAAGTTTCTGAAAAATGCCTTTTGAAACGCCGGCAGATCTCCCGCAAGCTTTACAAACAGCGACATTCCCGAAAAGCCGAACGCCGCCGTTATGACATACAGTATTCCCTTCGATTTATCGGATACCATGGGGCAATACCTTTCTCGTTTTAAATGCACTGCGGCGCGGCAAAGATGCCGCGCCGCAGTGTGCTTTGCTTTATTTAATTATACTACCGCCGATGCGTCTTGTCAATCGCACGGGCGCATCGTCATATACGCCCGCCGAAAAATTCAGGCGGCGAAACGTTTTCTCTGCTTCATCCAGAACACTGTGCCTATAAGCACCCAGACACCGAGCATTATATAACTTTCGCGCCCGAAATGAACGCCGCGAAGTCCCGGGATGGGTATAAGCTGCAGCACCATAAATGCAGCCGAGAATATGCAGCCCACAACGGCGAAGACCTTGAGCGGCGCGCTGCCGTCTTTGTCGCGCTTCATTGTGACCACGGTAGACGCGCAGGTGAAAAGGTAGCCGATGGAGGCGCCGATAGCGGACATATCCACGAACCACCCCAGTGCCTCTCTGCCGAGAACGGGGCCTGACAGTGAAATGATTATGCAGAATATCATTGCGTTCTTCGGAGTGCCGAAGCGGGGGTCAATCTTGCCGAACACTGCCGGGAGATAGCCGTCGCGACTCATTGAATACATAAGTCTGCTGGACGCAAGATAAAAGCCCATAATACCCGAAAGCACGGCGCAGGATACTCCGACGCCGATAAGCACGGTCCCGAAGGTGCCCAGCAGCTCCTGAGCCGCCACAAGCAGCACCCACTCGCCCGCCATGACCCTCTCGGGCCAGTTTTCAAGCGCCGCTGCCGCAACTGTGTTGTTGGAAATATACACAAAGCAGCCGAAGACTATTGCCACAAGCATTATTGACATGACCTTTTTATATGAAAAGCGAAACTCCTCCGCAGCCTGCGGTATGGTGTCAAAGCCGACAAATGCCCACGGAGCTATGGCAAATGTTGCAAGAACAGCCGTTGCTATGCCGCTCCCTCCGCTGTGGGCAAAGCGGGAAATATCCGTGCCGTCCGCTCCCGCGGCGGCAGCCGCCGCCTTGTCAAAGCCCCAGACAGGCTCCATATTTATGCCCTTTGCCTTTGCGGAAACGATGCCCGCGATGCAAAGCGTAAAGGCGCATACCGCAAGCAGCGCCGCAAGCACGGTCTGTACTCCGCCCGCCTTTTTCACGCCCAGTATATTGAGCACGCCGAAGGCTATCAGTATGCCCATGGCGAGGATCATCTCGCCCATCCACACGTCAAATCCCGCAATGCTGTAGTGAAAACCGAATTTCAATATATCGGCGCTGCCGTCGATGCCGTCTACGATGAGTCCTATTGCAGTTGAATTCATCGGCACGTTCGTCAGATACGCGGCAACCAGAAACCATCCGCATATGTATGCGGCATTTTTACCGAAGCTCATTTTGGTAAACGTGAACTCTCCGCCCGCCTTCGGATATTTCGGAACCATGTACGCATACGAAAACGCTATGATGACCATGACAAGTGCACCGAGCACCATGGCGATCGCCGTTCCCGCGACGCCGGAGTTGGGCAGAAACTTTTTGCCCGGGTTTATAAACGAACCCCAGCCGATTATGCAGCCGAAAGCTATCGCCCACACTGAAATGGGGTTAAGCTGGCGCTTCAGTTCCGTATTCTCTTTATTATCCACGCGAAATCTCCTTTATTAAACGTCGTATGTCTTGTCGATGGCTTTCAGCTCTCTGAAAGTGTCTATCTCGATAATGTCGCTTTCAACGCACTCGCGTATCTCCACCGAATAACGATCGCGGCAGAACACAAGGGGGACCTGCTCCCAGTACCTTTCTTTTCCGCCGGGAGAGGAAAATGTCTTGGGAATATCCGCCGCAAGCTTATGTCCGTCCGCCTCGTTCCAGTACGATATGCCGACGACCTGCCAGCAGTTCGTTCCGCCCACGTGCTCGCCTGTGATCACGCCGTTCTCCTCATCAAAGCACCAGTCGTCCGATCTGTCTTTTTTGATGGCGAGAAAATCGGAGGTGTAGTGATATTTTGTGATTATCTTCGGGTTGCTTATAAGCAGATCCGCCTCAAACACATAGGCGTTTGAGAGCATATAACGCGCGCACATTGCGGAGGCAATATTGTTTGCCTCGTTGTATGCGGGGTTTTCCAGAAACCGTATCATGGGGTACTTGTACAAAAGCTGATCGAACTGCTCTGCAAGATAGCCGCGCACTATGTATATTTCGTTTATGCCGACGGCAAGGCAGGCATCCAGAAGGCCGTCGATTATGCGCTCGCCCTGAACGCGCACAAGGGGCTTGGGAGTGTTGAGCGTTATGGGCACCATGCGTGAGCCGAAGCCTGCGGCGATAAACACCGCTCTTTTCGCGCGGTACGGCTCAAGCGCGTCCGTGCCCGAGGCGGTTATTTTACCGTCCTCGATGTAGCCGAGGGCTGAAAGCTCCTTTGACGTTTTGTTCACCGTGCCCAGGGAATGTCCCGTCGTTTTTTCAAGCTCGCGCTGAGTCAGCGCCTTTTCCGAGTCGGCAAGCACCGCCAGAATATCAAACTGTTTACGTGTAAGTGCCATTTTGTTTTTTGTCCTTTCATTTGTTCACCGAGAAACGCAGAGAGCGCCGTCTCTGAACAATGTCAGCGTATTTTAAGACTACTGATGCCGCAGGCACGCCCGCGTTCAAAAACGCTTTGTGTCTGCGGCTGTATGAAACATTATTTTATCGAGGCGTTCTGCCGATACAGAGCTTCGGCAGACTGCCTGCGACAATATACTACCATATTCTGTTTAATTTGTAAAGTACAATTTATAATTTCGTTATTACGCCGTTGGCGGGGGTACTGTCGTTGAGCATAACAGATAAGCGCC
>USKS01000075.1 GCA_900555345.1 uncultured Eubacteriales bacterium | reverse complement strand
CCTCGAGCCCCTCGTCCGTGTTGAGAAGCGCCGCCGCCTCTGCTTCGAGAGACGTGCCGTCGTCATCCCCCAGTATTTCGCGGTACCCTTCAAGTCTGCCCTGCCATTCGCGGCGGGTCTGACGCAGATTCTGCAGTTCACGCTCCGTGTCGGCTGCCGCTTCCAGTGCGTTTTCGCAGAATATATCCGTGTCCGGCACGGCATCGCAGAAAACGGAGCACGCCGAGCGAAGTTCCGCTGTCAGCGCGTCTTTTTCTTCTTCCGCTTTCCGCACGTTTTCCGCGGCAAGATAGTATTCGGATGACGGATCGCTTCTGAGACCGGAGCGCTTTATATGCTCTTCAACTGCATCGCTCAGAGCGGAGATGCTGCCCGCGTCCCACTCTCTCAGAAGAGATTTGTATTTTTTCGCCTTTGCCGCGCCCGCGGCAAAGAAGATGACAGAAAGGGTAAGCGCAAGCGCGCCCGCGCCTGCCGCCGCCCATCTGTACATTCCGCTCAGAATATCGGGCAGCAGAACTATTGCCGCGACGGTGCCTGCCGCAGCCAGTATGAACAGAACGGCAAATACTCTAAGCACCGCCGCGCCGGAGGAGGCGCGCTTTGCCGCGCGCACGTCGCCGCGCAGCCGATCCGCCGCTTCCTGCGACATTTCCTTGGGCAGCTGTCTGTCAAGGTCCGCTTCCCTTCGTCTCAAATCACGCAGATTTGCCTCGCTGTCCGATATCTGTCCGCGCAGGCGGTGTATCTTTGCCGTCGCCTCGGAAATATTTCCGTATCTTGTGTACTGAGCCAGGGCGGAGTCGAGCCGCGCTATCTCCGCGCGGCAGCGGCGTGCACTGTCCACGCGCGCGGCGGCGGAAAGCTTTTCGTAAGCGTCGCTTACGGCGGTGTAGTGATCCGCGTCCCTCTGGCGCTGCTCCGCCACCTTCTGCATTTCTTCGATGCTGCTTTCAAGAGCGATTATCTCCGAGCTCTTTTCGGCGGCGTTTGCGAGCAGTGCAGAAAGACGTGCTTCCTCGCGCTCAAGCTCATATATGCGCCCTCCGGAGCGTCCGCCTTTGTAGCGCAGCGCTTTGCGCTGCTTTTCAAGAGCATCCGCCGCTTTTTTCGTGCTGATGCTCTCGTCGCCGGAGAGCAGGATGTTTTCAATTGCTTCGCAAAGCCCGTCGCCGTCGACCTTTCCGCCGGACTGACGGACGAAGACCGTGTTCACGAAAACGCTTTCCGGTATGCCGAAAAGCTCCTCCCCGGGCTGTCCGTCACGCATAACGGTCTCTCCCGTTGCCGTGTCGATCACGGCTACGCGCTCGCGCACGCCGGAGGCGGCGTCGCCCATAAGACTGAGAGAGCGCTCAATGCGGTATTCTCCCGAGCGGGAGACAACGATCATATATCCGGCGGCGCTGCCGCTGTCCCATGAAAGGTAATGCTTGCGCTCCGACATTTCTCCGTCGCTGGTACGTCCGCTGAGGCCGTACATCATGAATTTTATAAACATGGCAACGGAGCTTTTGCCCGACTCGTTTTCTCCCTCGATGATATTTAGTCCTTTTGAGAAATCAAGAGTTACGTCTTTGAGAGCGGCGAATGAATCTATATGAAGTTCTTTTATGTACATATTTTTACCCTCCGAAAGACTTACAGCTCGCCCGCAAGGGCACTGAGCGCATAGCGCAGCGCCTGCGCCGCGGTCTCCCGCTCGCCTTCGTCGCCGCTTTCAAGCTGCGGCAGAAGCACTCGGTATACTTCTCCGCGGATGCCCTTGTCGGCAAGAAGGCTTTCGGCGTTCCACGTGGGCGAGGTCTTGTCGCGCACCTGCGCGTATTTCAGAAAACGCAGCTTTTCCGCCACAAAGTCCGTATCGATACGAACGGACGGATCAACGCTGCCGCAGATATTTACCCTCACCAAGTCCCCCGCGCCGAAGCCGTAGCCGCGGACGGCAGAGGCGGCGGCGTCGCATACGGCGGCGGTGTCGAAAAGCCCCGTGCAGTCAACGTCGCAGGTGCGAAAAGCGTATTTCGCAAATGACAGCGCCTCGGTGGATACATGAACGCCGTCTGCGTCTTTTTCTATGTTAATAAGCGTTGCGCTTTTGTCGCCGCATTCGCCGAAATCGCGTCCCATAGGGCAGCCGCAGTATGCGCCGATACCCTCAAGCACTGCGTTTGCCGCGGCGGGATTGTGTATGTGGCCGAGAGCGCACCAGTCCGCGCCGAAGCCGCGCAGCATTGCGGGCGGCATGGGGCAGCTTTGGCTTATGGGAGATGTCGTGTCGCCGTGGGCAAGCAGAATGTTTATGCGGTCGGGATCCTGCACGCGCAGCCCCCCGATGGGACAGCTCGGCATGAATTTTGATGTAAAAGCAAAGCCGTATACGTCAACGCCCAGATCGTCGAAAGGAAAATAATTCAGCTCCGTGTCGGTGAAAACGCAGACGTTTGCCGGCATAAGCTCCCTCGCCCAGACAGAGGAGGGACCCGCACAGTCATGATTCCCCGGGGAGATCACCACGGGGCACGAAAGCGCGGAGAAATCGCGGCGCAGCAGCGCCACGGTCTCACGCGTTACAAGCTCATTGTCAAAGAGGTCTCCGGCAATGAGTACCATGTCGACAGCTGTGTCGGCGGCATATTTCATCATGGCTGAAAAAGTGCGTCTGAGCTCTCTGCGCATTTCAAGAGAGCGTTCGGGATCGAGGTCGGAAAAGGGCGTGTCGAGATGCACGTCCCCCGTGTGCAGTATTTTCAAGTCGAAGACTTCCTTTCCCGACGGCATGGCGTGCCTTGCCGCCGATAGATATACACTTGTATTAAACCACGAAGCAGAAATGCTTGCTTGCACAGACATTTTTGCGAGGCCGTCAATGGCGCAGATGCGCCGACGGCGCGTGGAGGCTTCAGCCGTGAAGAATTGCAAAGCAATTCTTTCTGCGGATATTATATCACATCGCGGCGGTTAATTCAACAGTGCGCGGCACTTTCACGCAGTAAAAATGTGCCGCTCTCGCGGGAAAATCCGGGTGCAGGAGGAACACTGCCTTCCCCCGCTAGCACAAACGCTCCCGTTTGCCTCATGCACTGCCGCTTATCGCATCGTACCCTCAACGCCCGTAGCCCGTAGGTATTTCATTTGAAGTGTAAAACCGCTGACTTTCAGCTTTATATAAAAGCATTTCAAACTTTATCGACAGTTTACCGAACTTATGTTAAAGATGTGAGGGGGCTACTGTCCCGGCAGTAGCCGCCCTCACACTCCCCCGACCGGTATAAGAAAGAGGCAGAGAAGTATCTCCGCCCCTTTCTTATATATCTATCCCCACCTCTCGACTATGCCCGCGAGTGCAGGATCAAAATGAGTGCTCCAAGCCCGAGAGATTCTGAGAATTGGCTTTAGCGTGGTTTGTAGACACGATTGACGTTTTACTTGCGAAAGTAAAGAACGTTGCTCCGATAAATACCGAAAGCAAGCTCGAAAGACGAGCTTGCTTTGTTTCGCTTCGCGGTATATTCTTTGAAACTGCGGACTTTTAGTTTTAAAATTTTAGCAGAGATACTGAAAGCTCCGTTTGCACTGCACATAAAAAAAGGCTGCCTTTGGCAGCCTTGCTTGCTATCTATGCTTGATAGTCTAAAACCTATGCAGTCCGGTTTTTTCGGGTCTCGGGGACTTTTTCCCAAAAAAGTCCTCGAGTCAGGGTGCGGGGTGAAACCCCGCATATAAATAACCACATGGTCGGGGTTTGGGGCGAAGCCCCATATATAATGCCTATCCCTTTATGCGTCGAGGGAGTTTATCACTGCGTCGTCTGTAGTTACAGCGTACTTTTCGCTGAGCTTTTCGTAGTCCTCCTGATAGTGCTTTTCGTTAAGCCCCTGCTTTGCAAGAAGCTTCCACTGCACCTCGTCCTCGCCGATATAGTACACCGCCATGTAGTATGCGTCGCCCTTAACGACGGTCGTGTCGCCCGCGGCTCTGCCGTCCTCAAACAGCCACTGCTTAAGCTCCTCGGGCAGGGTCGTGTCGGATTTCGACGCGTTCATGTACAATCCGCCGCCGAGCTCGTTGTCCGCCGCCTTGTTGTACGTGTCCGCAAGGGCGGCAAAGCTGTCTTCCGTAGCCTCGCCCTCTTTCCACGTGTCAAGAAGCCCGTTTACGTACTCAAGCGTTTTCTGATAGCTGGGATGACCGCTCACATATTCCTTTATAAACCTGAAATCTCTTGTCCTGTACTCCTGTATCGAAGGCTCGGATACGAGCAGATATACGCTGTATGTTCCGTCAACATCGTTTGTCACCGTGTACGTCTCGCCCGCATGCGCGCCGTCGAACGCCCACTTGCTGAAATCGCTGTACTCGTTTCGAGCCGCGTATTTCACCGTGTACTTGTCAATGGAAAAGACCTCGTCGCCCGGATGTTCGTTTTCGGCATAGTTTTCTATGTACGCCTTGAACTGCTCGGCATCGTTTATGGCGGCAAGCTGCGCGGCAGACTCTTTCGCGCCTTCGTCGTTGTCCTCGTCAAAGGTATAATATATATAGTCTATGCTCTTGAACCTGTAGGGATTTTCCTCAACAAAGGCTTCCATCTCGCTGTCGCTGTACTCGTACGACGAGAGAAGATCGTAGTAGTATTTGTGCGCCAGAGCATCCTTTTCGAGATATTCGCGCAGGACCTGCTCGTTCACATCGGCGTTGAAGGTCTTTTCAAAAAGCCCCTCCACAGTGTATCCGTACCTCTCGGCATATTCGCCGTAGGACGAGACCGCCTTGTTTATGGCCTCCTTGTCGTCGCTGTCAAGCGTGAGACCGTCGGCGCGCGCCGCCTCGCAGAATACGAGCACAAACTTCATGTAATCAACAGTCGCATCCGCAAAATATCTGAACCAGGTGATCCCGTCATGATATTCCTGTGTTTTAAGCGACGAATTTGTATCTATATTGTACATATTTACCGTTTCGGAGTTGTTGTTTACAAACTCGTTGTAGTTCTGGTAGAATATATATGACACCTCTGCACGGGATATGGTGAAGTTTTCCGTACTCATGGCAATGTCACCGGCGGTGTATACCTTGTCGTCATCATCCGACCCCGCGTCGCCCTTTTTGCAGGAAGCAAGAGGCAGAACGCAGAATACGGCGGCAAGCGCCAGCGATACAAGGCGCCGCGCCGTGCGCCCGATGTCTGTCTTTTTCATTTATTTCTGATTCCTTTCGGTTATCGCCCCGCGCAGAGCCGCGCGGGAATATATTCTTTCTTTGAAAGCACCGGCGGTGAGCACCGAAACAACGGTCAGCGCCGCCGAAATAAGTCCGTTTATGAGCCAGTACTGTGGGAAATATTTGAGCAGTACGGTAAGCGCCGCCGCGGAAAG
The DNA here is from genome assembly GCA_900555345.1 of uncultured Eubacteriales bacterium. The sequence continues at coordinate 1,599 of USKS01000075.1, read as the reverse complement.
CGCCGATACAAACCAAAATGACGCCGGCAGATACAAAAGCTTTACGGAAGCGTTCTCCGCCGAGCCGCCTATAAGCCTTGCATGGGACGAAAGCGCACGCTTCAGTACAAACAGCATCAGAAGGACGCATATTGCAAACACCGCCGCTCCGATAAATGCGGAAATTTCAATTATAAGATACATATGCGGCGCCTTGCCGATACCCAGTGCCGCGCTTTTCGGCTTGTAGTTCTCCGCGCGGAACGCTATCTGCAGATATTCTCCGAAAAGAGAGACAGCCGCCCAGACAGCCGACGCCGCAATGCCCGCGAGACAAAGCTTTCCGCCGTCTCCGCGAAGAAATACAAACACCGAAAGAAACAGCGCGGCGCAGATCGCGTTGGGGAAAATGTTGACTCCGTCAACATACATATCAAGGGTAAAAGGAGCCGCGATTATGAGAAGATACGACGCAATCTTCATTCTGTCGGCAGCGCGCGCGGGCGCGTCCGCCAGATATTCGTTTTCATACCGACCGTACAGCATCCCGAGAGCCTGTGTGCTGCTTCCCGTTACGCCGCGAATGTACTTTGCGAAATAAACTATCCACACAGCGCCGACGGCGAGCCCCGCTATCCACGATACAACATAGAGAAGCGGCGTGAGCAGCGTCCAATCAGCGGTATGCGCGCCGGGGAAATATGTAACTCCAGTCATGGTGACGGCGGGAAGCACAGGCAAAACGGAGCCTGCGGCACGCACGAAAAACGCTGCATACGTCATTCGGCGAACAATGGATACGGGGCGCGTTTTGTTTTTTGAAACCCCGACGGCATCGGTGCCGCTCGCGCCGCAGCGGGTGCCGAGCCAGGTAAAGCCCTCATACAGGTTTGATGCGGCGGGAAGAAAGAATATCGCCTCGACGACTGCAAACGAGAATGTCATGAGCAGCTTGTACGAGTCGGACGAAGTGCCCAGCCCCGCAACGAAGAAAAGCTTTACGACCGACACGGCGCAGAGTATGAGAAAGCCTCGCCGCGCGCTTTTGAAAAAAGAGTTCATCGCCGAAATTTTTCCGAGCCCAAGCGCCATTAGAATATAGCCTGCGGCATCCGGCAGGATATCAACGATATTTATAAGCGGGTTTACCAGAAACAGCGCGCCCACCCACAGAAGGGTAAGACCGAAGGGGTCTTTTTTTGTTTTTGTTTTCATTTTTTCTTTATTTATTTCCAAATATAAAATGGAAATCAATATGAATGTTGCGATCTGCGGACTTAAGCGTTTACGCCTTCCGTATATCACGCTATTATTCTATCATTCCGACGCCAAAGTGTCAATGTACATCTGCGCCAAATTTTCAGCTTCTTTTTCATTTATCGTGTACAGTTTTCACTAAAAAACGCAACTTTAAAATAAAAAAATGCTAAAAGCCTGTTACAGATATGATACTTTAGTAACGATTTTGTAATAACTGCGTGATGACCGCATGATGTGAAAATGAATTTTCCGCATTCATTCCACCCGACTATTATAACACCTCATTATGCGTTTGTCAAGGAAATTTATTCCGACATACGCTTTATTGCGGCATTTGCGTCGGCATAGACCCTTTCCTTA
>USKS01000074.1 GCA_900555345.1 uncultured Eubacteriales bacterium | reverse complement strand
AATACGGCTCGTCCCATATCGGCGACGGAAAGACCGTCTGCCTCGACTACGCCTCCCCCAATATCGCAAAGCCTTTCCATATCGGTCATCTCGGTACGACCGTTATAGGTCACTCCCTGAAAAAACTGCATGAGTTTGCCGGATATAAGTGCATCGGCATAAATCATCTCGGCGACTGGGGCACGCAGTTCGGTAAGCTTATAGTCGCATACCGTCTGTGGGGCTCAAAAGAGGAAATAGAAAACGGCGGCATTGATTCTCTCGTTGCCCTGTACGTAAAGTTCCACGCAGAGGCGGAGAAGGATCCCTCGCTTGATCAGAAGGCACGCGACGAGTTCAAAAAGCTTGAGGAGCACGATCCCGATAATACCGCGCTTTGGAAATGGTTTATCGACCTCTCTCTCAGAGAGTACGAAAAGACCTTCAAGCAGCTTGATATCACCTTTGACAGCTACGCAGGTGAAAGCTTCTACTCCGACAAAATGCCGGAACAGGTGCAGATACTGCGCGACAAGGGACTTCTGAAGATAGACGACGGCGCGTCCATCGTAGATCTGTCGAAGTACAATATGCCCCCGTGCCTTATACTCAAAAAGGACGGCAGCACACTGTATCCCACCCGCGACATTGCCGCGGCAGTTTACAGAAAGCGCACATACAATTTTGATAAGTGCATATACGTGACCTCAAACGGTCAGAGCCTGCATTTCGCTCAGTGGTTCAAGGTCGTTGAGCTTATGGGCTATGACTGGGCTGACGAGCTTGTGCATGTTCCTTACGGAACGGTCAGCATCGACGGTAAAAAGCTTTCGACCCGTACCGGCAACGTTGTGCTTTTGAAAGACCTTTTCGCGCAGGCTATAGATAAGGTTTCCGCTCTTATAGAAGAGAAGAACCCTAACCTTGAAAACCGCGACGAGGTCGCGGAAGCAGTCGGCGTGGGCGCGGTCGTGTTCCACTATCTCTACAACAGCCGAATAAAAGATATAAACTTCGTCATGGAGGATGCACTCAGCTTCGACGGCAGCACGGGACCCTATGCACAGTACACATATGCGCGTACCTGCAGCATTCTTTCCAAAGCCGGAGGGGTACCGAAGGGCGGTAAAGCTGTGATCACCGCGGATGAGGAAGCGGATGTCCTCAAAACTCTCGCAAAGTTCCCCGAAAGGGTGAGCGCGGCGCTCGCGGACTACGAGCCCAGTGTTGTGACCCGCTATATTATAGAGCTGTGCACAGCGTTTAACCGCTTCTATCACGCTTGTCCCATTATCGGTGCAGAGGATGCCGATGTTAAAAATACACGCCTGCGTATTACCGCCGCGTGCAATACGGTCATAAAGACCGCTCTCGGACTTATCTGCCTGAGAGCGCCCGAAAAGATTTAAGGAGGAACCGAAAATGTCCGGACATTCCAAGTGGAATAATATTAAAAACAAAAAAGCGAAAACAGACGCTCAGAAGGGAAAGATCTTTACCAAAATAGGCAAGGAGATCGCCATCGCCGTTCGTGACGGCGGCGCGGACCCCAACGGCAACTCAAAGCTTCGCGATCTTATAGCAAAGGCAAAGGCGGCAAACGTCCCCAACGACAACATCGACCGCGCTATCAAAAAGGCTTCCAGCGCGGATGCGGTCGATTATGAGGAGATAACATACGAGGGCTACGGTCCCTCCGGCGTCGCGGTTATCGTCACCGCCGCTACCGACAACAGAAACAGAACCGCCGGTGATGTGCGTCACACTTTTGACAAATACGGTGGAAACATGGGTACATCCGGCTGCGTTTCGTTTATGTTCACGGACAAGGGTATAATAGTTATCGAAAAAGAGGATGCCGATATTGACGAGGACGCTCTTATGGAGGCTTCTCTCGAGGCGGGCGCGGAGGATTTCGCGGCTGACGGCGATGTTTACGAGATATATACCGAGCCCTCCGATCTCGGCGCAGTTCGCGAGGCGCTTGAGGCTGCAGGCTATACAGTTGCATCCGCAGAGCTTGATAAGGTTCCTCAGAGCTACGTAACTCTCGATAACCCCGATGATATCAAAAATATGAACCTGCTTATAGAGCATCTCGAAGACAACGACGACGTGCAGGATATTTTCCACAACTGGGAAAACTGCGACGATTGACAACAGCCGATTTTTTGAAACAAGGGAGAATTCAATATGTTTGAAGTATCGTTTCCCGGTCTCGGAATAGGACCGTTTGAGTTACACAAAACCGCATTTGAACTTTTCGGCGGCAAGATCCAGGTAGCCTGGTACGGAATACTGATAGCGGTCGGTATGGTGCTTGCCTTCGTTTACGCACTTTCCCGTGCGAAATTCGAGGGCATCAAAAGCGACGATATGGTCGATCTTGCACTGTTTATCCTTATATTCAGTATTATTGGCGCAAGACTGTATTACGTTATTTTCCCGCCGGAGGGCGTATCGTATATAGCCAAGGGCGGCACGTTCTGGCAGAACGTTTGGGGAACTATCGTAAACGTTGCGTCCATCTGGGAGGGCGGACTTGCTATTTTCGGCGGTCTTATTGCCGGATTTATAGTAACGCTTATAGTTGCGCGTCACAAGAAAATCCGTTTTCCGGTTCTGCTTGATACGGTAGCTCCGTCGCTTCTGCTTGCACAGGCTGTCGGTCGCTGGGGCAATTTTATGAACGGCGAGGCTCACGGATACGAGACCGATGTAGCGTGGAGAATGGGACTTAAGGTCGGCACGAGCTATATTGAGGTCCATCCTACGTTCCTGTATGAGTCTCTTTGGAACATCATCGGATTCGCCATCCTTGCGGCGACATATAAGAAAAAGAAATTCAACGGTCAGATATTCTACTCATATATGATCTGGTACGGCCTCGGCCGCGCGGTCATAGAGGGTATGAGAACGGACAGTCTGCCGCTTTGGGGTCTTACCGATCCCACAGGCAACCCGATACGCGTTTCTCAGGCACTTGCGGCGCTGATATTCATTGCGGGTATCGCTCTTATGATATATTTCGGCAGACGCGCGGCAAAAGAGAAGGCAGCGGTTGCCGCAAACGGTGACAAAGCCGCGTCGATAACAGTTGAAACGGTTGATACCGCAGAGAACGCCGCTGCCGAAAACGCAGAGAAAGACGCCGAAACAGCGAAGGCAGAGGCGGCTGAAGAAGATGCGGGCGCTGCGGCAGATGAAACCGCGGACGCCGGCGCCGATAAAGACAGCGTAAGCGCCGGGAATGAAACCTCAGACGGCGGAGACGGTAACTGATGGCGCATATAATTGACGGTAAGAAAATATCCGCCGAAGAAAGAGCGGCGATCTCCGAAAAAGTTTCGGCTTTCAAGGATATAAACGGCTACGCCCCGGGGCTTGCGGTTATTATAGTCGGCTCCGATCCGGCGTCACAGGTCTATGTGCGAAATAAAAAACGAGCCTGCGAAGAGGTCGGCATATATTCCGAAGTTATAGAAATGCCCGAGGATACGACTCAGGACGAGCTTGAAGCGCGTATTGCGTCTCTTGCGGACAACCCGCGGATACACGGCATTCTTGTTCAGCTTCCGCTCCCGAGACACCTGGACGAAGCGCGCGTTATAGCCGCTATCCCGCCGGAAAAGGACGTTGACGCGTTCAGCGTTGAAAATGTGGGACGGATAATGCTGGGAGATTTTGATTTTCTGCCATGTACGCCCGCAGGCGTAATGACTATGCTGCGGCATGAGAATATTGACGTTTGCGGCAAAAACTGCGTCGTTGTGGGCAGAAGCAACATCGTGGGCAAGCCTATGGCAATGCTCCTAATGCACGCAAACGGTACGGTCACCGTGTGCCACTCGAAAACACGCGATCTTGCCGACTGTACCCGCCGCGCCGACATTCTTGTCGTTGCAATAGGCAGGGCAAAGTTTATCGGGGCGGATATGATAAAGCCCGGCGCGGTCGTTATTGACGTGGGCATGAACCGCGACGAGAACGGAAAGCTTTGCGGCGACGTGGACTTTGACGCCTGCTTTGAAAAGGCGGGGGCAATTACTCCCGTACCCGGCGGCGTCGGTCCCATGACGATCACGTCACTTTTGCAGAACACGCTGACGGCGGCGGAGAAGTTTGCAAATAAGTAAATTTATACTTGACAAAATCATACAGGAGTGGTATACTGTATGATGCCGCACGGTGTGGGTTCGAAATAGCAATTTGCTAACCCGATGACCGGCGAGTCATATATGAAAGAGAGGTGCTTTTCGTGTACGCAGTAATCGAGACAGGCGGAAAGCAGTACAAGGTCAACGAAGGAGATACCGTTTTCGTTGAAAAGCTCGCAGCTGAGGACGGAGCCGAGGTCGTATTCGACAAGGTTCTTGTTGTAGGTGAGGGAGCAGACGTTAAGGTAGGCGCGCCTACTGTTGACGGAGCAAAGGTTACGGCAAAGGTCGTAAAGAGCGGAAAGAGCAAAAAGATCACCGTCTTTACCTATAAGCCCAAGAAAAACGAGAAGAGAAAAATGGGCCACAGACAGCCCTATACCAAGGTCGAGATCGTTAAGATCGAGGCATAAGTCATGACTAAGGTCAAATTCTTCCGCCGCGGTGATTTCTACTACGGCTTTGAAGAAACCGGTCATACGGGCTACGGCGAAAGCGGAGACGATGTTCTCTGTGCCGCACTGTCCGCAATGACCATGCTGATTGTCAATACAATTGAAATTTCGTACGCATCCGACGTTGATTATGAGGTCGATGACGGAGCTACGCGTATCTGCGTAAAGGCAATGGCGGCTCTTCCGGATTATTCGGAGGACGAAAAAAAGCAGTACGCCATCAGCGGACTGTTTCAGGGATATTTCTTTCAGCTCAACGATCTTGTGGAAGAGTATTACGACTTTCTTGAGGTCGAAGAGGTTGAGGAATAGTCACCCGGGCTTTTAACTAATAACGGAGGTAAAAGAAATGCTTAGAATCGGATTGCAGTTTTTTGCACATAAGAAAGGTGTCGGCTCTACCAAGAACGGCCGTGACAGTGAGTCCAAGCGCCTCGGCGTAAAGAAGTCTGACGGACAGGCTGTCCTTGCCGGCAACATCATCATTCGTCAGAGAGGCACACATATCCATCCCGGCAACAATGTCGGCCGCGGCTCCGATGACACCCTGTTTGCTCTTATAGACGGCAAGGTAAAGTTCGAGCACATCCATGGCGGCAGAAAGCAGGTCAGCGTTTACGCTGCTGACTGAGTCCGCACGTCTTATATTGTTTGAAAAGAGCCACCGCACAGCGGCGGCTCTTTTTTTCGCCGCCGCTCGTTTGTGGGGGATGAGCCGGTATTTAGCATTGATCGCAGCCCGGCGGTGGCAGCTGTATGCGCACTGTTGTGAAGTAATGCGGTATATGGGCAAAATCTGCGCATAATATAGTGCGAAGCGTCATTTTTTGCGGTCATTTCCTTGACCTCGGGGAAGTGATATAGTATAATTATACTGTATGGTTATAACATGATTAAAAGCGGCTGTGCCCCGGCACATCCGCTTTGCCGAAAATGTGTCGGGAGGTGAAAACGTGGTTGAAATATCAGGCGTTGACGAGCATTCCAGAGCGCTCGCTCACGGTATTGCCGTCGGCGATGTGCTCGTCAGCATAAACGGACACGAGATCAACGACGTTCTCGACTACCGTTTTTATCTTGCCGACAGAGATATTCACCTTGTGCTGCGCCGCGCGGGCGAGGATTACGAAGTCCATATCCGTAAAAAGGAATATGACGATATCGGGCTTGAGTTCGCAACGCCGCTTATGGACAAAAAGCACCGCTGCGAAAACAACTGCATCTTCTGCTTTATTGATCAGAACCCGCCCGGTATGAGAGAGTCCATATACTTTAAGGACGACGACTCGCGTCTCTCTTTTCTGCACGGCAATTATATAACACTTACCAACCTGAAGCTCAGCGACATTCAGCGCATCGTAAATATGCACATTTCACCCGTGAATGTTTCCGTGCATACGACCAATCCCGAGCTGAGAGTCAAAATGATGAAGAACAAGCACTCGGGAGAGGTGCTTTCATACCTTCGCATACTTGCGGACGCGGGCATAAAGCTGCGCGGGCAGATAGTGCTTTGCAAAGGCATAAACGACGGCGCTGAGCTTGACCGCACGCTGCGCGATCTTGCCGAGTATTATCCGCAGATGGACAGCGTATCCATTGTCCCCGCGGGGCTTACGGCACACAGACAAAAGCTTTATCCACTTGAGCCGTTTACACCCGAGGAGTGCGCCAAGGTCATACGTCAGGTGACCGAGTTTGGCGACAGATTTATGGAGCAGCACGGCGAGAGAGTCTTTTATGCGTCGGACGAGTTCTATGTCAAAAGCGGAACTCCGCTGCCGGATTATGAATTCTGGGGCGACTTTACACAGCTTGAGAACGGCGTCGGCATGCTTTCAAGCTTTGAGCATGAATTTATGACGATGCTTTCAATGCTGGACGACGAGGACAGGAGTGTAAAGCGCACCGTTTCGGTGGCGACCGGAGAGGCGGCATTCGGGCTTATAAGCGAGCTTTGCGCGTCTCTCTCTGATAATTGTCCGGGTCTCACCGTTCACGTTTACTGCATAAAGAATAACTTTTTCGGCGGCGAAGTTACCGTAACGGGACTTCTGACCGGTAAGGATATTTCAGAGCAGCTTGCGGGCAGAGAACTCGGCGAAGTGCTTCTTCTTTCGAGAAACGTGCTGCGCAGCGAGGGAGATCTGTTTCTCTGCGGCATGACGCCCGCTCAGCTTTCGGAAAAACTCGGCGTTCCGCTTTGTTTTACCGAGAACGACGGCGCTGAATTCCTTTTGAATCTTCTGGGCAGAGAGTAAACGACATTTTCTATTGTGAAAGGATATTATATATGGCAAAACCGATCATAGCGATCGTCGGCAGACCTAATGTAGGCAAGTCGACGCTGTTCAATAAACTTATCGGCGAGCGCCGCGCGATCGTTGAGG
>USKS01000073.1 GCA_900555345.1 uncultured Eubacteriales bacterium | reverse complement strand
CCTTATAACGGCGGCTTTGCCCGTCAGCCCTCGGGGTGCAGGCGGTTTCTGAGTGTACTGGGGGACTCGCCGTAAAATTTCTTAAAGCAGTAGCTGAAATAGTGCTGATCGCTGTAGCCGCACCGCTCCGACACCTCAAGCACCTTCATATTGGTGCAGACAAGCATATCGTGCGCGGCCCTCATTCTTTTCTCCGTCAGAAGTGTGGAGAAATTTTTCTTTTTCGTTTTCTTTATAAGGGCGCTGAGGTAATTGGGGCTGACGGCGAGAATGTTGCTGACCTCGGTCAGCAGCAGATCTTCGTCGGAGTATCTTTCGTCGATTATCTGAATAACGCGGTCGCAGAGGATTTCCGTCTCACGCTTCTGCGAGCGGGAGATGAGCTCTTTTGCGCTTTCGCAGAAGCTTATGAGCTCGTTTTTCATAACGCTTTCGCTGTTATTGGACGTAATGCGCGCGAATATGGGGTTATCACCGAGGAGCTTCATAACGTCGCCGCGGTCGGAAACCGAGCTTACAACGCGGTATACGGTGGCGATTATCTCCGCCACCAAAAGGTTTGCGTTTTCCGGCGTGCTGCTTTCGTACAGCCCGTTTACAAACCCGCTTACGGAGTCGCTGCCGCCGACCTTCAGAAGCTGTTCAAGCTTTGTGACGGTTTTTTCGACTCTCTCGATCTCGGTCTCCGGGTCTCTCTCCTGGTCGTTTATAAAGCGCACATCGCCTGAGCCGTCGGAGGTGTAGCGCCTCGCGGTGACCGCCTGAAAATACGCATCGGACGCGTCCGACAGCTGCGAAAACTCGCGGCTGACGCCTACGGTGCAGCGCTCGCCCAGCATTCTTTTAGCGCTCTGCACGACCTCTCTCAGAGGCAGCTCCAGTATATTTGACATTTCTCCCTTGTCGTATATAACGGCAAGAGTTACTATTCTACCGTAGACTGCAAGGCTTTCGCTTCGCAGGTATCTTGACATAATTCGGTTTACAAAGTCTATACGCTTTGCGTCGGCGCTGAATTTTCCCTCTTCGTTTTTGAATTTGGAAACAGTCACGACAAAACGCAGCGGTGTGCTTCTCTTTGCGCCTTCGGCGGCATGATCCGAGCCGTCATCGCTCTTTTCCCCGTTTTCGCCCTCTTCTGCAAGGATACCAAGCTCCCGTGCGTGCCTTGAAAGCTCGGCGTCATCGGGCTTGTTTTCGTTGCTGCCGAGCAGCAGGGGCAAAAGAAATTCGTCCGTGCGCAGCCTGTGCAACTCGCGCATAACATCCCCGCCGGCAGCAGTCCCCGACGCGGTGTTACCCAGACGTTCGTCCATACGGCGGCGTATGGAAAACAGCTCCTTTGACATTTCCGCAGAGGTTATGGGCTTCAGAAGGTAGCTTATGATATTGTAATTTATGGCAGTGCGGGCATAGTCAAAGCTGTCGTAGCCGCTGAGTATGACTATCTGCGTCGCGGGGCGCATTTCGTAGACCTTTGCCGCAAGCTCAAGCCCCGAAATCATGGGCATTCTTATATCCGTGAGAATAAGGTCCGGCTCAAGAGCGTCTATAAGGTCAAGGGCTTCAACGCCGTTTTCCGCCTCACCTATGACCTCAAATCCCGCGGCAGACCAGTCCACACGGCTTATAAGCGCGCTGCGCTGCTCCGCTTCGTCGTCAACCACAAGAACGGTATAGTTCATAATATCCTCCGTGCAAAAAGGTGCGGCGCCGCCGCCCTCGTCAGTCCCTATGCGGGGTTTATATTACGATTATACCATTGAAAATTTTATTTTGCAACACTGCATCTGCGGCAAATTTAACCTGAATAATGTAATACGGCGAAAAGGAGGAGAAAACCTTTTCGCCGTATGATTCATTCCCTGCCGCGCCGAGGAGGTACGGCGCGGCATTATTCGCTTTTTCGGTGGGTGAAAATCTATTTTTCCTCCCAGCCTGCGTACAGCGTCATGCTGCCGGTCACGGTATCGCTGTCAACATCCCAGGACTGCGTGCACTCGCGGTCGGTATACCAGCCCGTGAACGTATAGCCCTCTTTAACGGGGGTTGTTTCCGGCACTGCTTTTTCGGAATACATGACCTTTACGCTTGGTACCTGTGAGCCTCCGTCCGTATCAAAGTCTACGGTGAAGCCGCCGTTCTTTACGAGAAACACGGTCACAATCACCAGCGCCGCTATAATCACGGCTACTATGATATTTGCCGTTTTCAGCGGCATTTTTATACGCGCATACAGTCCGCCGGAGGGCTTTGCCTTAGCGGTGTTTTCCGCTTCTCCGCTTTTTGTGATGTCGTCTTTCATAATAATACCGCCTTTTTGTTTATTACTTACGGCTGAGGTACTTACGCATGTCGATGGAGCATGCTGCAAGGATGATGAGACCCTTTATAACATAGAGCATGTTGGGGTCAACGGAGAGGAAGTTAAGTCCTACGAATATGATCTGGAGCAGGAATACGCCGACGACGACTCCGCTTATCTTACCTGTACCGCCTACAAACGAGACGCCGCCGATAACGCACGCCGCGATAGCGTCGGACTCGTAGTTAAGTCCGGTGTTTGCGGAGCAGGACGCTATACGCGCGCCCTCGATGAAGCCGGTGATGCCGTACATTGCGCCCGCAAGCACGAACACCATAACGATGGTCCAGAAAACGTTTACGCCGGATACGTTTGCAGCCTCTTCGTTGGAGCCGACCGCGAACATGTTCTTACCGAACTTTGTCTTGTTCCAGATGACCCACATGATGGCTGTAAGTATTACGGAATAAAGAACGTACTTGGGGACCGCAACGCCGCCTACGGTGAACAGTGTGCCGCGCACAAAGTCGGTGTAGGAGGGGTCAAGGCCGGAAAGCGTCTGACCGTTGTTGCCGCCCAGCATGAGGTACATAAGCACAAGGCCGAATACGATAAGCTGGGTGGAAAGGGTTACGATAAAGGGATGAAGCTTGAATTTCGCGACGAAGAAGCCGTTTACAAGCCCGATGAGAGCGCCTACTGCCACAACTATGAGCAGAACGAGCCACAGCGGCATTACTCCGAGGCCCGGGAATATCTTATTTGAGTACGTCGTCATCTGCAGAAGAGATGCGGCGATACAAGCTGTAAGACCTACGCATCGGCCTGCGGAAATATCGGTACCCGTCAAAACTATTGCGCCGCCGATACCCAATGCTATGGGGAGCTTTGCAGCCGTCAGGGATATGATATTGACTACGGACGATACCGACAGAAACGCCGGTACGCGGATAGCTATGTAGATTATGGCGATAGCGATGATTATATACATCGCGTTGTTAAAGAGCAGATCGGATACTGCCCTGCGCTTGTCCGCGCCGGACTTCGCTTTGAAGTCCTCAAGCCACGCGGCAAGGCGATTTTTCTTTTTTACTTTTGCACCGGACATATTATCACCCTCATTATTTATTAAGCATATTTAGCGGCAAGCGCCATAATTTCTTCCTGCGTGGTCTCGGCAGCGTTCACTTCGCCTGCCAGCCTGCCGCCGGACATTACCAGTATTCTGTCGCAAACGCCCAGAAGCTCGGGCATTTCGGAGGACACCATGATAACCGTTTTTCCCTTTGCCGCAAGATCTATTATAAGCTGGTATATTTCGTATTTTGCACCTACGTCGATACCTCTTGTAGGTTCGTCAAGAAGCAGTACCGTAGGATCGGTGAGCAGCCACCGTCCCAGTATGACCTTTTGCTGGTTGCCGCCGGACAGGGCGCTTATTTTCGTTTCCTGAGTCGGAGTTTTGACGTGCATTGAATCTATGCACCACTCCGTGTTCTTCTTCATTTTCTTTTTGCTGAGGAAGGGACCTGCCTTGCATTTCTCAAGGCTTGATATAGTGGCGTTTTCGCGGATATTCAGTATACCGAATATGCCGGTGGCGCGCCGTTCCTCCGTCAGCAGTGCAAATCCGTTCGAGATGGACTCGCGCGCGTTTCTGTTTTTGATGGGTTTTCCGTCAAGGGTCATTGTTCCGCTGCGCCTTGTCGCCGTGCCGTAAAGGTTTTCCAAAAGCTCGGTACGGCCTGAGCCGTCCAGACCCGCAACGCCGATTATCTCGCCGCGGCGCGCCGTAAAAGATACGTCGCGAAGCTTTGAATACTCTGCCGTAAGATTTTTGACGTCAAGCAGAACATCGCCTATCTCGTTTGTTTTGGGAGGATACAGATTTGTAAGCTCGCGTCCCACCATAAGCTTTATGATCTCGCCGGTGGTGAGGTCCGCAGCCTCCTTTGTAGCGATCCATTTGCCGTCGCGCATGATCGTTACCTCGTCGGAGATCTGCAATATTTCCTTCATCTTATGGGAGATGTAGATTATTGCACACCCCTGACTTTTGAGCATATTGATTATCTTGAAAAGGTGCTCGACCTCTTCCTCTGTCAGCGACGAAGTAGGCTCGTCGAAAACGATGACCTTTGCGTTGTAGGAGACCGCCTTTGCAATCTCCACCATCTGACGCTTGGAGACCGGAAGCTTGCTCATGACCGTTTTGGGGTCAACATCGATCTCCAGCTTGTCGAATATCTCCTTTGTCGCCGTGTACATTTTCTTCTCGCTTGTAATAGGCAGCCCCTTTGCAACCTTGGGAAAACGTCCGAGCCACATGTTGTCCATAACATTGCGCTTCAGCGCCTGGTTCAGTTCCTGGTGCACCATGGCGACTCCGTTCTCCAGAGCCTCCTTGGGGTTTTTGAAGTTTACTTCTCTGCCTTCAAGATATATCTTTCCGGCGTCCTTATAATATACTCCGAAAAGACATTTCATAAGCGTGGATTTTCCGGCGCCGTTTTCTCCCATGAGAGCGTGTACCGTTCCCGCCTTTACGTCAAGATCGACCTTGTCCAGCGCCTTTACGCCGGGAAAGCCTTTCTCTATTCCCTCCATACGAAGGAGAGGACCAGCATAGCCGGCGGAGCTTTCATTAACCGTATTGATTTCTTTGTTCATGTTTTGCTTCTCCTTAAAGCCCCGGAGAGGCAGCAGCGCTCGCTGCTGCCTCTCCCTCCGAATGTTTTTGAATTATTTCTCGCCGGTGTAGGTAGCGTAAGGAATGTTGACTCTCCACTCGCCTACCTTGTCGGCAGCGTTAACGCCGTCGAAGGTGGACTTTTCGCCAAGGAAGTTCTGAGCTATGGTGGAGATAACGTTTGCCATACCCTCTGCATCCTGCTTGATGCTTCCGATCATGGAGCCGTTGTTGATAGCGTCCTTCGCTGCCTCGGTAGCGTCTACGCCGAATACGGGGATAGTTTTGCCGCCGTCCTTGTTGTAGCCTGCTGCCTGAAGTGCGGAGATAGCGCCGAGAGCCATTTCGTCGTTGTTTGCGATAACAAGCTCTACCATGTTGTTGCTGGACTCGCTGTACTTAGCAAGAATAGTGGACATGTAGTCGGTTGCTGCTGCGGAAGACCACAGGCCGTTCTGGTCAACGAGATATTTCTTGTCGTTGGACTCATCGTAGAAGGAGAGAGCCTCTCTGCCTGCGTCCTTGAGGATCTTGTCTGCATCTTCAACGCCGTACTGTGTACGTGCGATTGCTTCCATGTTGCCTTCCTGACCCTTGAACATAACGTAGCTGATCTTTCCGTCGCCGTTGAGGTCAATGTCTGCGAAGTGCTCGTTTACATAGTTGCCTATCATCTCGCCCTGCATGTGACCTGCCATCTCGTAGTCTGTACCTACGAATACGCACTTGTCATAGCTGGTTACAACGGACTCTTCAACAGAACGGTTGAAGAAGATAACGGGGATGTTCTTTGCCTTTGCCTGGTCGATAATGTTCTGAGCTGCGTCGTTGGAGCCGGTGTCAACAACGTTGACTACAAGCACGGACGCGCCCTTTGCGATAGCGGTGGTGACCTGCTCGGTCTGAGTGGTCTGGTTGCCGTTTGCATCGTAGTTCTGGAACTTGACGTTCGACTTCTTCAGGATGCTGTCGAGGGCGGAGCGAACGCTGGAGATGTATGTGTCGCTGTATGTATAGTAGAATACTGCAACCTCTCCGTCGCTCTTTTTGTCGTCAGTGGTGGTGCTGCCCTTGCCTGCGCATGCGGTAAGACCGATGGCAAATGTAAGAGCCAGCAGAATTGCGATAAACTTTTTCATGGGGTTTTTCCTCCGTATCATTTTTTCGACTTTCTTCGTCGGTGATATAAGTATATCCCTCCGCAGACATATTTTGAATAGATTATTTTATCGGAAATGTATAAAAAACTACTGTTTTTACCTCTTGAAAATACAAATTTATACAATACAGTAGATTTTTCACCCCCCGTTTCGGAACAGAACAGGCGCAAAATGCGCCGCCGGGCAGTAAATTATCGAAAAAGCTATTGGCTGCACCCCACTGACAAATGTTATAATTACAATATAAAGTGCGCCGCGGCGCAAATACCTTGCAAGGAGCGTTTGATCATGAGCCTTTTTGAAAACGTTAAGAAGAATTTCGGCTTAGGCTGCATGCGTCTGCCTATGAAGGGCGACGAAGTCGACTGCGGCGAATTCTGCCGCATGGTAGATTATTTCATGGAGTCCGGCTTCAACTATTTCGGCACGGCGAGAGTATATCTCGGCACAAAAAGCGAAAGCGCCATACGCGACTGCATAGTGCGCCGCTACCCCAGAGAAAGCTTTATTCTCACGGACAAGCTTTCCACATCGCTCTTCAACAGCGAAGAGGAGATACGCCCTCTGTTTGAGTTGCAGCTTGAGAGCTGCGGCGTTGATTATTTCGATTTTTATCTCATGCACGCGCAAAGCAAGAACATTTTCGAAAAATACAAAAAGTGCCGCGCATACGAGCAGGCAATGGAGTTCAAAAAAGAGGGGCGCATACATAAACAAAACTCAGGAGGAAATACACATGGCAAACAATCAGAGATTTGAAAGAGTTTACATTCAGGGCAAAATGAGCTCCACCGAGATATGGGTGGACAAAGAGACCGGCGTTAATTATCTGTATCATGCATGCGGCTACTC